>CALBPG010000211.1 GCA_937899065.1 uncultured Allomuricauda sp. | reverse complement strand
TAAAGAACCCAATTTTCAAATTTTGAAACGGTGGGTATTGTTAAAGTTTCTTCCATTCCATTTAAACAAAAGAGAAATAAAAATCGGCCTCTTACCCAAAAAGGCAAAAGGCCGATAACCAACTAACTAACCTAACGATGAAGGCTATTCCATTTTGTAAATCACAGTGAGGCTCCAGTACTCATCATAAGCACTTCCCGCATATGAAACCCAGGTCGCTTCTTTGGGGCTGTCACCACTTACTGAAAGAATTTTGCCAGGCTTCTTACCCATTCCTTCGCAAATGAGTTCGGCATTGGCTTTGGCGTTTTCCATGATTTCGGCCAATAAGCTTTTTCGTTGTTTTGGGTCAAAAACCGATTTGAATTGATAGCTCAAGGCCACTCCGGACATTTTAACGCTGGATAAAAGCTCCAATTCTGATTTGGATGTTGTTTCGTAATCCAAAATGGTACCGTCTTTCTGGTATCCCATCAACAAGAACTCAGATTTTGATTCTTTGAATTTTGCTGGGTCAAATCCTTTTTCTTTTAAGGCTTTGAAATACTTTGTTTTGAGCTCTTCCAAATTTGTGCAATTAGGCTCGGCATAGTACAATTGGTCCATGCTTAAAGTCGCTTTGATACGATATCCTTTGGTTTCACGAGGTACTACGGCATGTCCATAAACCGTAACGGTGTTTGTGAAATTCTCAAGTTGTTGCGCTTGTCCCGTAATAGCTACTAATAACAATAAAAAGATGAATATGGCTTTTTTCATGATAATGGATTTAGGCGATGGTGAATAAAAATGAAGCGACAATCATCCAAATGCCGACAATGATTCCGAGGATTCCAATTTTTCCTTGTTTCGGGGCGATTTTTTCACGTAGCTGGGCTGCTTTTTCAAGAGCATCGGGATTCTTTCCCAAAAACAGTTTGTTCATCAAACCAAAGCCCAACATGAATCCTAAAACGGCCTCCACAAAGCTTCCAGTCATTAAGGTAATCCACCAAATGGGTGCTTTGGTCAGCCAACCCAAATTGAGGATGCCCGTGATAAGACCCCACACCCCCCAAATACAAAACACAAGGCCAATCCATCCTTGGTAGGGTTCAATTTTTTCCAAAAGTTCTTTAGCGTTGGGTTTTTTTGAAAGGACTAAAGATGGTACGGCAATGATGCTGAGCAATACCAGGGTAATTCCATAAATCATAATCTTAGGTTTTTAATTATGATGTAAAACTACCTTGCTAGACTACGGAGCTCAACCCTGAAAGAAGTGAAAACGCCCTCCCTGAAAACAGGGATGCTTAGTCGATAAGCCCCAATTTTATGGCGTATTTGGTAAGGCCAGCTAGATTTCGAACCCCAAGTTTGGAAATGAGGTTTTTGCGGTAACTTTCTATGGTGTGTTTGCTCAAAAAAAGCTGGTCTGCGATTTCTTGGGTGGTTTGTTCCATGGCAATTAAGCGTAGCACCTCTTTTTCTCTTTTGGATAGACTTTGCTCCGGTGAAGCATCTTGCATGGTCATTCCTTTGAGATAAGCGTCTTTTATGGTCTGCGCAAAATACTTTTCACCACCAAGAATAGTTTCAATCGCTTTCAGTAATTCTTCTTTAGGTGCGTTTTTGGGAAGATAGCCATCGACATTGTCTTGAGTCAAAGTGCGGACGGTTTGCACATCGTGCAGCATGCTCACCACCAAGGTTTTGATTTGGGGATGGTTCTTCTTGATGAACCGATTCAATTCCGCCCCGTCATATTCGGGCATATTTAAATCCATTACCACCAAAGCAATGCCTTCTTCCGCATTGATGTTCAAGTATTTTTCAACGTTTTGACCATTTTTTGCCGTCATTACAATTTCAAGATGGGGCTGTGGTTCAAGAATACTTCTCAGGCCATCCAAGAACATTTTATGGTCATCTACGATGATGATTTTTGATTTAGGCTGCATGGTCGTGTACGGGTATTTCAATAGTTATGGCGGTGCCTCGATTTAAAACACTGTCGATGTTGACATTGCCGCTGAGCTGTCCCAACCGTTCCTTCACATTTTCGAGTCCAATGCCTCGTGCGGTTTTGTTTTGGTCGAAACCAATACCATCATCTTCATAAAGCAATTGGAATATACTGTCGTGTAAATTAAAATGTACTTAAACCGTTTTGGCCTTGGCATGTTTTAGGGTGTTCGTTATCAACTCTTGCAAGATGCTGTAGATTTCTACTTTGAGTTCATCTTTCAAGCCGTTGACCGCATGTTCAGGGTAGGCTGAAAAACTGATTTGAATCGGTGAGGCTTCCTCGATGGTTTTCAAATAGTCTTGCACCAGGGTTGTGAATGCATCTTGTTTGAACCGTTTCGGGATCAGGTCGTGTGAAATGTCACGGACGAGCTCATAGGTTTGATCAATTTGTTCGAGAACATTATGTTGTGTTGTATCCGATTCTTTCAGATTGGCCAATTGCAGCTTGATGCCGGCAAGGTTACTTCCAATGCTATCGTGCAATTGTTTAGCGATTCTGCGGCGTTCTTCTTGTTGTGCGTTCAAAGAGGACTTGGCTACTTCGAGTTCGTTTTCTTTGATTAGGCTGTTCATCTTTTGAGCGTTCAATTCTTTTTGCCGCAAATTGAGTTGACTTTGGGTTTGTAGTTTTTGATAGTACACATACAACAACGCCAAAATCGGAACCAAAATCACTAGAAACCCATATAAAAAGGCTTTTTTGATGGTGGTTTGCCGGTCAATTTCATTTTCCTTTTCGAGTTGGGCTTCTTTCAACGCCAAGATTTGATTTTCTTTTCGAAGGGTTTGGTATTTTACCTCGAGCTCTTGCACCAATTCAGAATTTTGTTCCTGCTGAATCCGATTGGAAACCGCTAAATACTGTGTCATCAAGTTATAGGCGTTTTGGTAATCACCCTTCTTTTCGTACGTTTTTCGCAGGCTGTTGATGATTTTCTTTTGAAGTTCGAGCCGATTCCATTGAATGGCATTGGTATACGCCATGCTCAACGTCATTTCGGCTTGGTCAAAATAGCTAAGGTCAGTGGCCAACCTGCCATATTGGACTACAGCTTCTGTGTAAACATCATAATACTGGTCTCGCAAACTGGAATTGATTACTTTTTCAAAGTATCCAAAAGCTTCATCGGTATTGCCCAAAGCACGTTCGAGTTGGCCTAAATTGAGTGTTATGCGGTATTGCAATTTCGGATTAGGTTCTTGGATGAGGAGGTTTTGTGCCTTGGTGAAGCTGTTGCGACATTTTTCAAAATCCTTTTTCTCAAAATAGATAATACCCAATAAATAGTGTGCTCTGGCAGAAACCGTATCGTAAGCTGTGCATTCCTCCAAAACGGAAAAAGCCTTTTCCAATTCGCCCTTGGCGAGATAGATTCGACCGACGCCCAAAATAGCTTCATGATAACTGGGGTCTTGCTTTTGAGTAGAATCCAAGGCTATGGCCCCGAGATATGATTCCAAAGCCTTGTCGTATAATCCGTTGAGGTATTTACCATCACCATCTATTCGTTTCTGAAAGATGCGGTCGGAAGATTGAATAGGCTCTTGTGTGGTTTCCAAAACCATTTTCAGGAGTTGTGCATAGTGGACAACGGAATCTCCGTTCCCGGAAGTGAGATATTTTGAAGCAATCTCCGAGAGCAAGGTAATCTTTTGGGTATCACTTTTCGCATCGTCCAGCGCCGTGTACAACGAATCAGGGACCGTTTTGGGCATATAACCAAAAGCCTGAATCTGGGTGTCTTGGGCCAACGTTGTATGAATATCAATTACCACAAGCACTATCCATGAAAACAAAAATATTTTGGAAAGTATCAAGGGTTTAAAACCTTTTGAAAGTAAGTGGTATTTACATTGAGATTGCATGGCCATAAAGTCCTTATCCCTAAACGAAAGATAATGCGTTAAAAGTACAAAAGGGATATGAAGCGAAATACCCGGTTTACCGGGATTCGTATTCTTTTGGTAAAACCAACAGATTAGTACACATGTAATGGACCGCGATGTACTATCTCGTTTACGGTCAAAGCATATCGGTACACTTTGTTTTTGAAATCATAATCGTCCAAATCAATCTTGAAGGTGTTGAGGTCCGGTCCAAGATGTCCCTCAAACACTTTTTCAACTACATTTCCGTAGTAATCCAATACTTCAAGTTTCGAGTAACTGTTTGCAGCTGGAATGCTATATTCAAAATGAAGGGCGTTTTGTTTTGCATCGGTGCGAATGGCAAGCGGCACCTTATTTCCAGAAAGCTGTATTTCCGTTAGTACCGCACTGGAATAAATCACCATTTCTTCGAAATTGTTTTGTGCTACCATTTTAAGGTAGATCAGTTGGTTTTCTTCGTCCCAGAAAAAGGTAGAGGTATTACTTTTTTTGACTTCGGCAAGCGAAGCTTCGGCATATAGTTGGTTGCCAAAAGAACGCATCGAAACGGGATTCTTATGCGGATAAGGCATTTTGAGCAAGACGCTTTTATGCGAAGGCGCTTCCCATTCAAATCCGAAGTCGTAAAAAGGAAGAAAATCTTCTCCAAAATCCAATTCATACCATTCATCAGAAACCACCTCAAAGGAATATTGGTTACGGTTATCCAACTGCTGGAGCGTTTTACCGAGTTCGTTCAAAACCGTTATTCCCTTAAAGATTCCCTCATGTTCGTGTACTGGGTCTGTAAGTCCAAGGCCAGTGGCTATAGTGAGTACGCCGGTATTTAGTCTTGGCGAATAATAGATGTTTTTCTCTTTGGATACTACTTTGCTTTTATGATGCTTAAGAAATGAGTTTTCAGGATAAATAATGAATCCATTCGCTTTCGGAGTGCTTTGAGCCGCATGTTTTCCGTGATGTCCATGGTGTCCATTGTGGTCATGGTGTGACGTTTTTTTCGTTTTTGAGGATTCTGAAAACTTCACGGTATGTTGAAGTAGGCTTCCATCTGCATCGTGAATGGCTGACCTATCGCTGAGTTTTCCGAAGGATAATGCTGTCGTGTTTACGAATTTTAATTTCTTAAAGTAGTTATGTTCCTGAATCATTCCCTCAAAATGAATTCCTGTAGCGTAGTTGGTTATAGAAACAGAAGTTACCTTGGGCGCAGATGGGCCCGATTGATGGGAGACGAGTAGCGCTTTGGAGTTATGATGACGCTCTTCTTTGCTTAAAGAGAAATCACAGTTTTGCAAATAAGCAGCGCCGGGAATACATCCGATGACATTGTCTATAATAATATAATGGTCGGCTACGAAGTTGGGGTAGTTGAAAAGGGCTCCGGTTCCGAAACCTTGAATATGGTTTCCGTTGGTTTTAAAGAGTTGTTGGGTTGCGAAATCATCAACTTGTAAACCAAGGTTCCTACTTTCATCATTTTTGTTGAGCTGAACAATATGGTTGTTGTCGAAATCCAGATTTTCAAAGGTCATCGTGGTTTGTACAACGCTAGCGTCCAATTTTGAGTTTAAGAACCCAACGCCATTAGCATTGCCTTTTACATATACCTTGTTATCCGTAAAGGTATGATTCGGGCTATTCATGACCACAGCAAATTTTCCCGCGTCTGAAGTATTGAAAATGATATTTTCAATAAAGTGGGGTCCTGTTTCGCCAGAGGAACTGTTGCTGATAATCGTGCTATTTGCAGCAGAATAGAATAAGTTGTGTCGAAACTCGCCCAGACTATTATTCAGTTGAAGGTCCACATTTATGGACCCTCGAAAAAAACAGTTTTTCAATTTGTTTTTAGTATTGGAACATCCGGTGAAATGAACTGCTGGGGCTTCTTGGGTCCCCAATCCAATAAATGCGACACCTTTTAAGTGGATGTTTTGGTCCGTTTCGAAGAGCAGATGCCCTAGGTTTTCATTTTTTACCGCAAAAGTGATGTTGTGGTTTGGAGTCTTCAGATTTTCAATTTGGGAAGGCTTTTCAAGCTGGGGGATAGGTACAGAGATTCCAAAGAGTTGAAGACTTCCTCCATTGCGCACCCAAATTTGGCCTGCATTTGAGGTTATTTCCACAGAAAGCTCATGTTCAAAAGAGTGATCTTTGGAACCTGCCACGAAGACCCCTCCGTCTATATCCAAAGTTTTGACTTTGATTTTAACGTTATGGATATCTGCAATTTCCAGCACCCCACGAACAATCAAATGGTCAACTATCAGACTACTGTCTTTAAGAACCAACACTTCGTTTTTTGCAATGACCAACTCTGACTTTTCTTGGCTATGACTGGAGGTCATCCAACCAAAACAAGCAAAGCAAAGAAGGTAGGGGATATATTTCAAGAGGTCTCTGTTCTTTATCATCTGATTTAAGGCTTGATGACCTTCATGGATATGGATGAACTGTC
>CALBPG010000210.1 GCA_937899065.1 uncultured Allomuricauda sp. | reverse complement strand
CACCACTTTTGACATGCAAAGCGATGACGGTTCCTTTTTCGATGCCTTCTCCCAAAGAGGGTAATGTCAACTCCATCATAGCGTAGCAGGATTAACTTTTTTGGAATTTATTTTGTGGCTTTTCAAGAAGTCTGAAACTTCTTTGTCTGTTACGGCACCTTCTTCGCGAAGCATTTGAAGCGCGCTAAGCGCGATGTATTTGGCGCTGATTTCAAAATGGTCGCGCAAATCATTTCTTGCTTCACTAAAGCCATATCCATCCGTGCCTAAAACATGATATTGTTTTGGCATCCATTTCGCAATGGACATGCCAAGGGACTTCACGTAATCTGACGCAGAGACAAAAACTCCTTTTTCTTTTTCTAGGAGGGTTTCCACATAACATTTTCGCTTCTGTCCATTATTTGCCAGGAGCCCTTCGCGTTCCGCATCTAAAGCATCCCTTTGGAGCTCTGTGTAACTGGTCACGCTCCAAACATCTGTGGATATGTTCATGTCTTCCAGCATTTGTCTGGCTTCCAACACTTGCATCATAATGGAGCCACTGCCCATCAAATGTGCTTTACGTCCTTTGCTCGCTGCCTTACCGGATTTTTGATAACGATACATGCCTTTCAGAATGCCTTCAGCAACGTTTTCCGGCATCAAGGGCATAGCATAATTTTCATTCGTTACCGTGATATAATAGAAGATATTCTCGCCCTTTTCGTACATGCGATGGATACCATCTTTTACAATAGTGGCCAATTCGAAAGCGAAGGTTGGGTCGTAACTTTTCATGTTCGGTACTATGCTTGACAGCACATGGGAATGCCCATCTTGATGTTGTACGCCTTCACCGTTCAAAGTAGTTCTTCCGGAAGTTCCTCCAATCAAAAAGCCTTTGCACATCATATCACCGCAGGCCCAAATCATATCTCCCACCCGTTGGAACCCAAAAATGGAGTAGAAGATATAAAAAGGAATCATGGGTAACCCGTGCATGGCATAGGCAGAACCTGCCGCCATAAACGAAGCCAAGGCTCCGGCCTCGCAAATACCTTCTTGAAGGATTTGACCATCCGTGCTTTCCCGATAGTAGGATACGCTACCCGTATCAACCGGTTTGTACAATTGCCCCTTGGGTTGATAGATTCCGGCATGGCGGAAAAGACCATCCATACCAAAGGTACGGGCCTCATCTGGGATGATAGGAACAATATATTCTTTAATACCCTCTTGTTTGAGCAACTTTGCGATAATGCGCACCAGAACCATGGTGGTGGACACTTCGCGTCCATCCGTACCTGCGTAGAACTCTTCAAAAAGAGCATCATCTGGAGTTTTGAGGGTCACACTTTCATCACGTCGCTCCGGTAAGTAGCCACCCAATGCCTCGCGCTGTTTGCGCATGTATTGCATTTCAGGACTGTTATCGGCAGGGCGATAGAATTTCGCTTTAGCGGCTTCCTCCTCGCTCAAAGGAATGCCGAAACGTCTGGCCGCTTCAATGCGTTCCTCCGGGTTCATGTTCTTTTTTTGATGGGTGGTGTTTTTTCCCTCACCGGCATGGCCCATTCCATACCCTTTTATGGTTTTCATGAGAATAACACTGGGTCTTCCATTGGGTTTTGCGGCTTTCTGGAAAGCAGCAAAGATTTTTTTGTAATCGTGTCCGCCCCTTTTTATGGTTCGAATCTCTTCATCGGATAGGGAGCGCATGAGTTCTTCCAATTCAGGATTGTCTTTTACCCAGTGCTCACGAACTTGGTCTCCGGGCAACACGGAATACATTTGATAGTCACCATCAAGCGCACGGTGCATTCGGTCGACCAATATGCCTTTGGAGTCTCGTTGCAACAGAGCATCCCACTCACTACCCCAAATGACTTTGGTTACGTTCCATCCCGCCCCTAAAAAAGTACGTTCCAACTCCTGAATGATTTTTCCGTTTCCACGGACGGGCCCATCTAGTCTTTGCAAATTGCAATTGACAACCAAAACCAGATTGTCAAGTTGTTCACGAACGGCTATGTTTAGGGTGCCCAAGGTTTCAGGCTCATCCATTTCACCATCACCCACAAAGGCCCAAATTCGACCACCCTTTTTAGGTTTTAAGCCTCGATTTTCAAGGTATTTTTGGAATCTGGCTTGATAAATGGCACTCACCCCAATAAGCCCCATGGAAGCGGATGGAATTTCCCAGAAATCTGGCATTCTTCGAGGATGCGGATAAGATGACAGTCCCCCTTCTTTTTGAAGCTCGCGTCTAAAGTTTTTGAGTTGGGCTTCGGAAAGGCGGCCTTCCAAAAAGGCTCTGGCATAAATGCCTGGAGCAGCATGGGGTTGAAAGGAAACCAAGTCCCCTCCGTAGTCATCCGATTTTATCTTGAAAAAGTCATAGAGACCGACCTCGACCCTGCTAGCAGCCGAAGCGAAAGTGGCAATGTGTCCGCCAAGACCTTCACCGCTATCATAAGCTTGCAGCACCATCGCCATGGCGTTCCAGCGATTGATATTTTCGATTTTATTCTCTAAAACGGTATCGCCGGGATAAGGCGGCTGGTCTTTTGCATTGATGGTGTTGATGTAGGGAGAGTTTAGGGCAGTCCCTGAAATTTGAACGCCATTATGCAAGGCAAATGATCGCAGTTCTTTCATCAACTCGGCTGCAGACGCCCCTCCTTTTTCGTCAATTACTTCCTGAAGGGAGGTTATCCATTCGGAAAGTTCTTCTTTCCAATCTTGCGTACTTGGATTTACCATTTGGCTCATATCATTACAATACTTGGAGATATTACCCCACTAATTTAGTTAATAATATTAATAATTAATAATGTTAACTAAATGGATTTTAAAAGAATCCGTGAGATACCGAAAATGCACCTGATGTTCGTAACATTTTGGATTTGAGTAGACTAAAAGAAAAGGAATGGTATGTCAATTCCGCATTATGCGCTCTTTTCTATTAGGGAAAGTGGTGAAAAGCAGTCATCAATTTCTAAAAAGTGAGACGAGATACGAGCAAGTAAATAAATGTTATTTTGCCTTAAAGGTTATCCAACAACTTGTTGAATTCCACAATAAACCCGTCTGGGTCGTAAAACTTGCTTACCATTACCCGAGTAACACTTTTACCGTCGTACGAAGGATATTCGGTTAACGTAGGTTCACCCATAATTTCAATACCAGGAACTTCTTTTATCTTTTTAAACTGTTCTTCTTGGTTGACGCTATTGAACAGGAGAACCACATTTTGGGCGGTGAAGCCTTCTCTTCGGATGGGTTTATCAGTTTTGTTTTTATTTTCATAGTCGTATTCCAACAATCCTAATACGCCATAAAAACTATTGGTTGCCTTGAGAAATACCAAACGAAGTACTTGCTCTCTATCTTCTTCAGGATGCGGTCTTCGAATAAGATTGTCATAAATGACTTCCATCCCAATGGCATCTCGGTAAAGCATCAATGATTTTTCAATATCCCTTACGATAAGTGTTGTCCGGCGGAATACCAAGTGCATGTCTTTGGGTTGGATGATGTTATCCGAAGATTTTTTTTGGGTATTGGTTGCCTCGGTGTTTTGTGAATGACCTGTGTGTATTAAGAGTAAAGCAAACACCAAAACCATCCTAAAGAAGTACTCTTTCATTTCAAATGGATTTAAAGGTGGGTTGCTATGGGTTTGTCATTTCGTGACCACTCGCTCCAAGAACCCACATAAAGTGTTGGTGTCTCAAATCCGGCATGGGTCATCGCCAACAAGGTGTGGCAAGCGGTGACCCCTGAGCCGCAATGCACAGTAACGTTCGATATTGGTGTATCGGCCAAAACGGCTTCATATTTTGTTTTCAGAACCTCTGGGGAAAGAAAAAAACCGTCTTCGTCGATATTCCTGGTAAGTGGAACATTGATAGCTCCGGGAATGTGTCCAGCAATTAAGTCTATAGGCTCCGTCTCGCCACGATAGCGTTCCGCAGCTCGGACATCAATGAGTACATGATTTTCCAATTGAGCGGTTTTCTCCACGTCAGCAATAGTCTTCAAAGGCAGTTGCCAATCGGTAACCGGATAGGATTCTACCATTTTTGGTGTTTCTTCTCCCGAGCTCGTTGGATATCCAACTTTGATGGCCTCTTTGAGACCGCCATTCAACACCTGAACCTGTTTGTGCCCTGCTGATTTCAGCATCCACCAGAACCGAGCAGCTGCCATCGAAGAAGTACTAGCATCATAAACCACTACATGACTTAATTTGGAAATACCCAAATGAGTCAACAATTCTGCAAATTGGGAAATACTGGGTAAAGGGTGCCTACCGCCTTCAGCTGCATCTTCTTTAATGTCCGATAATTGCACATTTAAATCTACATGCAGAGCACCTTTTAGATGTTCTTTTTTATACTCTTCTTGAATGGTTTTGCTGAAACGGGCATCAATCAACACCAAATTTTCATCATTCTTTAGGCGCAAAAGTTCAGTAGCACTAATCAAAGGAGATTGTGTTGCGTTGTTCATGGTTTATCGGTCTTATGTGCTTAGGCCAGAGCAATTCTTTTTAAAAGAAAAGTTTGGCTATTCGATTCTATCCAAGTTATGGAAAACATAATTGGCCGCTGTTGAAATCACTTCGTTGGTTTCTGCATTGGTGATTTTGTCGCGATAACTGAACACATCTTTGGTCAAAAGTACTTGGTAGTTGAAGGTTTTGGTGCCAAAGGTGCAATCGCTTCCATTCATCGACATCAAGTATCCTTTTTCTGTTTTTTCAACTAATAAATCACAGATATCGGGATAGGCACTAATGTCTTCTTTGGTAATCATGGCCAGCAATTCTGGGTCATTCCAGGCACCAACGTATTTCTTTTTATCCTTAAATGGCCACATCTTGACCCGAAGTTGTGTCCCCGTGGAATCCATGTCCAAAGTATAGATACGCTGTCTATACGTTGCTTCTGGTTTTAGGTCACGATATTCCTCTACATACAAAACATGCTCGCCAATTTCAGGGACGTCTAGGGCAATGTAATGGGATTGCACGTGGAGATAGCCATCTTTTCCTGAATCATCCAAACGCCAAACATCACCTCCTTTGTTAAGTACGGAGTCAATCTGTTTGGAATTGTTGTACGTGCCAGGCCACATGGTCATGATTTCAGATAGCTGAACTTTTAAGTCTTCGGAGGTTCCTTGCGCCTGCAAAAAGAAAAATGGGCAAAGGAGAAAGAGCAAGCTGCATACAGAAGTGAAGTTCGTTTTCATAAGGTTTAGATTTTGTTAATGATTTCAAGTGCGGCACGTTCGCCACTTTCCATGGCACCTTCCATACCTCTGCTAAGCACAGCAGTATGTTCACCCGCAAAATGAACTCTTCCCATCGGCTGGGCGATGTCAAGCGCAAATTCACTGATTTGACCAGGTTTCCAGTAGGCATAAGCTCCACCTGCATACGGGTTGTTGATCCATGTCCAATAATGCACGAATTGTAGGGCGTCTTTTAGGCTGGGGCGCATGGTAACCAATGATTTCATGACGGCTTCCAAGGCATCTTCCCGCTTCATTTTATCAATAGCAATGGCTACGTTGCTATTCAAATAGGCTACGCAACTCGTTACTTTATCCGGGTCGGAAGGGTCATTTTTCAGTGCCATGAATCGTCCACCCAGTTGGTCTGTCCACATGCTCGGCGGCATGCCGTCTTCTTCCCAATACTTCTTGGTAGGAACAAAATGGAGTTGTGCACAAGGGGTATAGGATAGCTCCTGAAATGCCTTTTGTTGTTTGCCTTTCGGAAGGGGAGAAAGGGAAATTCGCCTAAGGGCAGATGCGGGAAGCGTAATCAAAACGTATTTAGCACGAAGGGTTTTGTCGTTTTCCAAAGTAACAGAAACACCATCTGCTTCGCCAACCACTCCTTTTACAGGGGATTTCAACAAGATATCCTGTTTAAACGCATTCGCCATGGCTTCTGGAATTCGCTGATTACCACCTATGGCTGCTCCGCCTTTTCCGGCAGAAGCTGCTTGCTGGGTGATGAAATTCAAAATTTGGAAATACATCAGCACGGAAATACTTTTGGCATCCGCACCATAACTGGAATTCGTTGAGGCTGTAAGTTGAATGGCCTCTTCAGAAAACCCCTTCTCCTTTAAGATATCGTATACCGAACGGTCCCATTTGGCATATTCTGGATTTCGCCAAGCCACCAAATCATTTTTAGGTAGCGGGTTTAGTTGTGAATAGACGCTCCAGGCCGGAGAGGAGGGAGAACCTTTTCTGAATGCTTCAGGCATGGGATTTGCGGCATGGTTGACCCAATTCTCTGGCGTAATGAGGTTGTTCTTGATGGCATATAGAATTTCACCCTTTCTAGGTTCTGTTCTCGGACGATACGGCCCAATTTCGACGCCATACTTTTGAGCGGCATCCAACAGTCTGGCGTAGCCGCCTCCAATGCCATTGGCGCCAAGTTCAGGATGGCCTGGCACATCACTTTCCTTTGCGGTATGCACCCGTCCACCGAACCGGTCTGTGGCTTCAATGATTTTTACATTCAGACCCAAGTTCTCCAACGTAAGTGCCGCGTTGAGACCGGAAAGGCCTGCCCCTAACACCAACACGTCTGCGTCGAAACTTGGCGCTTTCGGTGCCTTTACACAAGAATCCAATCCAAAATAAAAAGGAGCGACGGTTAAGGCCAACCCCGTTTTTTTGAGCATTTCGCGCCGGTCGATGGCGTTGAAAGTCTGTTTTTTATTTGATTTTACTCCTCTTCCCATTGTAATGGTTCTTTAAAAACATCTGGTTGTTTGATTTCGGTAGCGGCGATAAAAGCCGCCGGTAAATCTTCTTTATTGTAAAAAGTTCTTCCGCTGGAGGTCCATATCATATGTCCTGGGGTGCCCTGCATTTTTAGAATAGATAGCCAGGAGGTTTGACTGGTCCAATGGTAATCTGCTGGAATATGGGTATGGGAACGGTCATATAAATAGGTCATATCAAAATCATAAGTATCCAATGTCATTTCCGTGCGCCAGGTCTGTGATTTGCTTTCAAACCATTTGGTGAAGGCATGGCGCGTTACATGCATGCGGTCACCGATTTGGGTAAATACCAAATTCAAGGGTTGGCCGATAGCGGTGCTCTCCATTTTAAAGGTTGCATTGATTTTTGGGCCGTTGGGGGTATTGATGCCACCACGGATTCCTGCCCGAAAGGGTGGTACTTCAACTTCTTCTCCCGTGTATGGATTTACCATGCGTTCCAAAAACTCCCCTGTCTCGGGGTCTTGGTATAATAACCATCCTTTGGATTTGGTCTCTACATTTCCATTGTCGAGTTGTCGAGCCATTTTTATGGCACAACCCGAATATTTAAATACTTCTTTGCCAAATACATTCAGGCTATCGGGTTTGTCGGGACGAATCCCAAATACGCGACCCTCAGAATAGGAGTACGTCGTTTTTCCTGAAAGATCACTTTGTAGTTTTTGAAAAATTAGAAATTGGTCCACAGGGTCTTCAAGGTTATAGACAATTTCAGCTTCAGTTTTCTCGGTGGTTTCTTCTTTAATCTCTTCTGTGGATTCTACTGTCTTCGGATTGCAGCTACCAGCGATAAATAAGAGGAAACAAAATGCTAGAATTACCCTATTCAATATAATAATTCGGTTTAAAAATGCGGTTGTGGGTATCATACTGTTGGATTTTATCAAAACGACAACAAATTAGTTAATTTAATTAATAGTTAATAAAGTTAATTAATTTAATTGTATATTTCAACGTCTTCTAAATGTTAAACTTACATGAGCAATTATGGTTTTTCATCTATCCTTGAGACTGTCTACAGCGTGGGCAATATGGATAAGGTGAAGCATTTCTATTGCGATTATGGCGGTTGGAATAGTGTTGGAGTGTATGCCACAAACTCAGAGCAAATACAGTTTTGGGGATTGAAAGATGATGTTGTGGGTTCAGAATGTTTGATTCAATCCTATGGTCACCCAACCGGACAGCTACGTCTGGTGAAGTTTGAAAATGTTCATCAAGAGTACCTTCGCTCTTCTCAACAACCTTGGGATATTGGTGGAATCATGGACATTAATATTCGGGTGCACGAAGTAGCCAACACCTTTGAAGAGCTACGGGAATTGGGTTGGCATGGTCTCAGTGACCCCTTATTACAAGTAATGGGCCCCTATGAATTGTATGACATTCTTATGAAGGGCTATGATGATACCATTATGGCGTTTACCCATCGCGTAAAACCGGAACTGAATTTGACCGCACCCATAAAATTAGCGACCCATGTCTACAACTCTTCAGTAACCGTACACGATTTAGAAACAGCAAAAGCCTATTATGTGGATGATTTGGGATGTCAGGTATTGAACTCGTATGAGGTCATCAAGGATAGTCCGCAGGAAAATATGTTTGGTCTTCCTTTCAATTTAGCAGATAAAGTAAAATGTAAAGCGTGCTTTTTATCCTTTGATGGTGAGCGGGATACGGTTTTTCAAATCATTGAATTTGAAGGCGTAACTGGGAAGAATTTTTCAAAAACCACTCGTCCTCCGCACCGCGGGTACATGGAGTATCGTATCGAGGTTTTTGGGATTGAAAATTACTACGATGATTTACTAAAGAAAGGAGTTGCGATTCAAAATACATTGCAGTCTTTGGTTATGGAACCTTATGGTGAAGTAGCGCTGTTTTCGGTGATAAGTCCAGAAGGAGTTTGGCTCACTTTCCTAGAGCGTAAAAAGGAAGATTAAAAATTAGTTAACTAAGTTAATTATTAATATATTTAACCATATAGTAATCTAGAAGTCAAATGGAAACACTAGAGGTAGGTGATAAGGCACCCGAATTTACGTTAACCGGAACCGATTTGGAACCCATTACTTTGAAAAGTTTTTCCGGTAAAAATGTGGTGTTGCATTTCTTTCCCTTGGCATTCACAAGTGTATGCACAGAGCAAATGTGCACTGCACGAAACGATTATGATAAATACAATGAATTGAACGCGACCGTGGTTGGGGTTTCGGTTGATTCGCCCTTCGTGTTGAAAAAGTTTGCGGAGGAGAATCAATTGCAGTTTGCTATGGGGTCTGATTTTAATCGTGCTACGAGCAAAGCCTACGGCGTGCTATTCGAAGATGACTTTGCAGGGTTGACCCACTTCTCAAAACGCTCGGCTTTTGTTATTGACAAAACTGGAGTGGTGCAATATGCCGAAATAACTGATGGTAAATCCTTACCGGATTTTGCCAAAATCGAAGCAACCCTAGGCCAGTTATAACGATGTCCTCCCCAAACAACATATCACGCTTATCTTCTACAATCCTGATAGGTAGTGTCTATATTCTTGTCGGGTGCTTTTCAGGGCTTGCCCAAACGGATTCCATACAGACCTTCAGAGATTGCAAGACCTGTCCAGAGATGGTTGTTATCCCATCGGGGAGCGTTTATATCGGTTCCTATGAAGAAGAAATTGGTCGAAAAAAAGGGGAGCGCGAAAGGGTTTTGGCCACCATCGATAAACCATTTGCCGTGGCTACAACCGAAGTGACTTTGGCTCAGTATCGCGTCTTTGTGGAAGAAACCCAGTATAAATCCAAAGAAGCCTTTTATCAAGGTGAACCCTTGGTTGGCTGTAACTTTTACGATGGCAAAAGCTATGGTTATGTCGCAGAGCACAACTGGAAAAACCCAGGTTATCCGCAACGCGAAACGGACCCTGTGGTTTGCGTGAGCTGGAGCGATGCGGATGCCTATGCGCAATGGTTAAGTAAAAAGACTGGCCGAGAATATCGTGTGCCCTCTACTGTGGAATTCGAATATGCCTCCCGGGCCGGGAGTACTTCTCCCTGGTATTGGGGCACCAATCCTGCGGATGCTTGTGAATATGCCAATGTTGGAGACCGAACTTTTCAAAATAAATATCCAAAACGTGCAGCTTTTCCCTGTGATGATGGCTATGTGTATACCACTCGTGTTGGTCGATTCAAGCCTAATAATTTTGGTTTGTACGATATGGTAGGAAACGCTTGGGAGTGGACGAACGACTGTTTTCAAATGAATTTGAATGAGACTCCTGTGGATGGAAGTAGCTGGGAAGATAATACGGACGAAGCATGCCAATGGAGAACCCCAAAAGGGGGCAGTTGGATAAGCGGCATCGCTTGGTCTCGTGCGGCAGTGCGTTCCCGTGATGGAGCAGATTACCGAAGCTTTATGTTGGGATTTCGCGTAGCGGCCCAAGTAGAGAAAATGGAAAAAAAATGACCTAACCTTATTTTAATAAGGACCTAAATAAAAAGAATGGCATGAAAACAACAAGACGCAAGTTTGTAAAAAATGTAGCTGGGGCAGCAGCCGTCGTCGGAGCAGTAGGGCTTACAAATTGTGCCCCTAAAGAAGAGAGTGCTAAAGAAGAGGTAGCGCTATTACCCAAACAGCCTAAAGGCCCCGCCAAGGAAAAATATGACGCTATTGTCGTAGGAGCAGGATTATCAGGTCTGCAGGCTGCCATCTTGCTTGAAGAGGCAGGTATGGACGTCTTGGTTTTAGAGGGAAGAAAACGGTTGGGTGGACGTGTCTACACCCTCGAAAACATTCCGGGAAAACCCGAAGCTGCTGGCGAATGGATAGGTGCCAACTATGCCCGAATGATTAACATGGTCGATAAAATGGGATTAAAATTGTTTACTCCTGAACAAAACAATAATAATCGCCCATGGATGTATCATATTAACGGTGAATTTATCAAAAGGGAAGATTGGGCTTCACATCCCATGAATCCACAAGAGGGGGAATTTAGAGATTTGCTCCCTAGTCAGTTTCTGTCAAGAATTTCCAATCACGATAATCCTTTAAAAAATCAGCCTCTAGATGCTTGGTTAACTCCAGAGTTCCAGAAATACGATATTCCTCATGATGAATATTTGAGAAAAAAAGGACTCAACGAAGAAACCATCCGACTAATGAATGTAACCATACATTCAGGGGGTATGCACCGAACTTCAGCACTTAATGAACTTAGACGGTATCATGTAAATGAATTTAATAGCAAAATGCATTTTCCTGATGGCAAAAGTTATAAAATGATTGAAGGAGGTAATTCTCAGCTACCAGCGAGAATGGCTGAAAGCTTGAACAACGAAGTGTTATTGGACAAAACAGTAGTAGCTTTTAGGAAAAAGAATAATGTTACTGAAATCAGTTGCGCCGACGGAACAGCCTATAGTGCCGACCATGTTATTTGTAGCATTCCTATCTCCGTTTTAAAAGATGTTGTTTTTGAACCCAGAATTGAAGGTATTGCTGCTGATGCAATTGATCAAATAGGATATGGACTATCTATTCAAGCGCACTTTCAAGTAATGGAACCTTTCTGGGAAAAAGATGGTTTAGCTCCTAACATGTGGTCAGATGGCGAATTGGAGCGTGTCGCTGTTCGGGCGAAGCGTTCTTCCGATCAATTAGATGCCTTAGTGGTTTTTATCAATGGACCCGAATCATTGAAGTTTAGATTGATGACAGATGAACAGGTTTTTAATTATTGCCAGATAAAGCTTGCCGAGTTGCGTCCATCAATGAAGGGTGTTCTAAAACCGTTGTTGATCCAATCCTGTGAAAGGGATATCCACGGAGCTGGGGATTGGGTGTACTGGCAACCAGGCCAAGTAACCAAGTTTGGAAACCATATGCGTCCTCGTCACGGGAATATTCATTTCTGTGGAGAACATACAGCCATTATGGAAAGAGGTATGGAAGGCGCCTTTGAATCCGGAGAGCGTGCTGCATTGGAAATCATCATGGAAGCCTAGTCAAAAATCAAAATCATGAACAAATTGAATGTTGTGAAATGGACTTTGCTGCTCCTGTTCTTATTGGGCAGTATTGCCAGTACTGTTGCCCAAAGTGACCCTAATGTGAGAGACCTTTTGTTGTTGGTCAAATGGTTCGAAGGAGAATTTGACAATGATTCCCAACTCTGGTATGAAGGGAGAAGAAAAGTTCCAGAAGCTGAACGTCACGGAAGAATTCATGCCACCCACACTAAAATTCAAGCGGATTTTTTAGGGGAGCATACCTTTTATGTGGAAGAGTATATCGATGATGATACCACCAAAATTGCAAGGCAGCGTGTGGTTTCGTTCAAGAGCATGGCGCCTGAAGAAGGGATTGAAATGGAAATTTACTTTTTGAAAGAAGCAGAGAAGTTTATCGGCGCAACTACCGACGTGTCTGAATTTAAGGATTTGAAACAAGAAGACTTGTTTGGACTTGATGGGTGTGCTGTGATTTTTCAAAGAAAGGGAGAGCAGTATTTTGGCAGTATGCGTGATAAAGCCTGTCAATTCGGAAAAGGAGATTTATTGAGATATTCAGTCCACGACCTGGTGGTATCCCAAAATCAATATTGGCGTGTAGACCGTTCTTTTTTGGTCAAAGATGACTCGTTTTACAAAGGCCATCCGAATGACATCCCCCATAAAATGCGTCGCGCAGAACGGTACACCTGTGACGTGAGCTTTTATGAAAAATCCTATGCAGAACCAGACCCAAATGATAAATCTTACAAGGGACTTACTGTTCACAACCAAGGTGGGTTTACTTGGGTGACCTATCCGAAAAATGGAAAAAAATACGGAGTCCAATTGCGAGAGAAAGAGTATCCTTTTTACGGTGAAGGGGCAGACTTTTTCATGATGCGCTTCATTGAAGAAGGTCAAAAAAGGTCAACTATCCTGGTGACTGCACAACCTGGGGCAACCAAATTGTCTTTCAACAATGGTTGGGCCTCCTGTTTTTGTAAAAAAGATGAGAATAAACCTTAGAATCAATAACATGAAACGATTGATGCAAACGCAATTCCATAAATCAACTTTTTTGCTGGGTCTTCTGGCTCTATTCGGAGTGATGTTGGTGTCTTGCGGCGGCAAAAAAGAAGAAAAAGAAAAGGAATCTTTAATGAGTCGACCAAAGACTGAAACGGCACCCAAGAAAGAAATTGCAAAGCTTTCTCCAGGCAAAAAAGCCTTCATTCAATGTGCTGCTTGCCATAATTTAAAGAAAGGAGAACCGCATAAGGTAGGGCCTAACCTGAATGGAATCTTTGGAAGAAAAGCAGCTTCTTTGGAAGATTTCAATTATTCCGAAGCACTTCAAAATTCTGAAATCGTTTGGAACGAAGACCATATTCGCAACTGGTTGACCAAACCTTCAGATTACGTTCCAGGGACAACAATGGCCTTTATTGGAATCAAAAACGAAGAACAACAGAACGCCTTAATCGAATACCTAAAAGAAGAGACGCAGTAATCGTATGGAAACGACAACGCTAGAAATACCCAACAGCATACATGGTGGCCTTACCGGCTACATTCATTGCGCTACGCTTTGCACTACCGATTTAGAGGCTTACCGTCATTTTTATGGTGAGGTCATGAAAATGCAAATTGATGGCCCAGTTAGCCAAACCAAGGAAGAAAAGACAACACAAAAGACCTTTTGGAACATTCCAGAAGATGTCGATTATGAAGTCTACCATTGTTATCGCGCTACCGTTCCAAGTTTGATTCAATTGCGGATTCTTCACTTGAAACAAAACACGCCACATATTCATAACAGTTACAATTCCTATGAAAAGGGTTCTTTTTCATTGGGTTTTCCAACTTCGGATGCCAAGGGGATGGATAAGCGCTTACAATCGTATAATGTTGGTGCCATGGCGCCTATGCAATTGGGAGATATTGTTCGACCTGATGGGAAATCCGGACAGTATTTGGAAACCATTTATCAAGGTCCAGACTATTTGCATTGCGTAGGAATAGAACGGGTGAATTATCCTCAGTTGGCGCCCTGTGACCCCGAAGATGGCTTTGGAGGTCCAGGGTATTCTGCTTTTGTAGCGGGAGATTCTGATGCAGAAATTACTTTTTACACCGAGGTGTTGGGTCAGAACATTGTGTTTGATTCCGTTTGGGAAGCTGCGGATGATGGTGCTTTGGGCGTTCCAGATGGTACTCCTTTCCGCTTTGCTGGATTATATGCCGAAGGGGCAAAGCAAAACCATATCCTTTTCTTGGATTTCAAGGATGGAAACATGGTTGATACTGGTGTACAAAGTTGTATTCCAAACCAAGGGTTGGGCATGTGGAGTTTCCTTACCTCCAATATTGAAGAAGTGGTACAACGGGCAAGGAACAAGGGCATACAAATCAAATCTGATATCTTACCTATGACGGATTACATCATGGGAACTGGAAAAGCATGTCTTTTGGAAACCCCAAATGGATTTTATGTTGAAATCTTTGAATTGAATTGATCGACGCACTATTAAAGAGATTTACGGACATCCTTTGCGGAACTTTGGACAATCAGGCCCAAGTAAACCGTGAGGTTGCCGCCGGAAAACAAGTCCACCCTTACGCAAAACACGTAACGGATATTTGTGATCACATGGTGATTAATCGTCCGGAAGGGCACGAAGGGATTTATGTGCTAGAGGAAAGTTACTACATCTACCCTGGCAAGGAGATGGACATTAAACCTTTGATTTTCTATCTCCGTTCTGACGGGAAGAACAAAGTGTTTTTGGAGTCCATGAAAGCCCCACATTTGGACCAAGCCACTATTGTCAATGACAATGCCGATTTGGTTTTAGATTATGAAAAAATGATTGCTAGCCCGTTTGGCGTAGCGGAATATGCACTGCAAGTAACAGACCAATTCACGGTGAACCATATTGGAGTAGTGGGGGAAGGATTAACGTTCCAACTTACGGAAACACTATCCGATGGGCACCTATCCGTAATGGAAACCGTGCGAAAAGACGGGGTAAAGTTAACGCCTTACGACACGCCCATTGAATACATCAAAATCTAACTAACTAAACGCAAAAGTTTGGCTACAACAACCAACCAAGAGACCATAGCGAAAGTACTCGGAATTGCCATTTTAGGAACGATTCTTCTTATCGTGACCAATGGGATGACGGTTTCGGGCATTACCATTTTCGATAATGCCATTATTTCCGAATTCGGATGGTCTAAATCAGAATTGAAATTTCGCGAACTCATCAATATGATTGTTGCGGCTTTGATTATGCCCTTCATTGGCGCCATCATTGACAAGTATGGTGTGAAAAAGATGATGATTTTGGGGTTGTTGATGATTGCGGGATTGTACTATGCTTATTCCATGATCAGTGCATTATGGCAAGTTTACACGATTCACTTTTTCTTTGCTATCGCGGTTTCTTGTGCAGGAACCCTGGCTACAGTCATCATGGTTTCGCAACGCGTTCAGCAACGTCGTGGTTTGGCGATAGGTATTGCTTTAGCAGGTACCTCGGCAGGCGGGATGGTCATTCCCCAGATTGCAGGTCCTTTGTTGGAAAAGTTTGGCTGGCGAACCACTTTTCAATACGAAATATTCCTACCGATTGTTGTCTTGATATTGTTGGCGATTTTTGTGAAGCCCATACGTTATACCAAAAAAGAAACAGAGCAAAGTACTACCGAGAGCGATGCAGAAACGGGATTAACCGAAATTACTTTTAAAGATGCGTTGAAACTTCCCGTGTTTTGGGCGATTTCTTTTGCTGGCGTTTTTTGCTTTTACAGTATTCTGGGGATTATCAGCAATCTGTTTTTGTATCTCACAGAGATGGGTTTTTCCCAATCCAAAGCAGGGAATACCTTTAGTATTTTTTTCGCCATCATCTTATCGGCGAAGTTGGCTTCCGGATACATTGCTGAGCTCATCAACGAACACCGCCTGTTTAAAATACAATTGGCCTTGATGATTTTAGGAGCTGTCTTTATGGCCATGAACCAAGAAGCCTTTATTTGGCCAGCCTTAATCGCCGTAGGATTGGGTTGGGGCGGATTATATACCCTTTTCAACTACATTATCATTACCACTTTTGGAGTGAAGTCCGCTGGTAAAATTGGAGGAGTGATTTCCTTTTTTGAAGCCGTGGGCTCTGGATTAGGTATTTGGCTGACTGCATTTATTTCGGACAAAACAGGGTCGTACAGTGCGAGTTTTTGGTTGGTGGTGGTATTGCTTTCTATCGCTTTTGCGATATCTTTTTTCATCAAACCGGTCAAATCTGAAACTGTGCCAAGCGAATAATATTCTAAAAAACCATAGGCCATGAATAACAAAACATCCTTGATTAGTGTAATTGGAGTGGCCCTTTTGGGAACCATATTGTTGATTGTTTCCAACGGTTTGACCCTGTCGGGAATTACCGTTTTTGATGAAGCGATTCTGACTGAGTTCGAATGGACGAAATCACAATTGAAGTTCCGGGATTTCATCAACTTGGTTTCTGCGGCATTGTTGGCCCCTTTTGTAGGTGCTGTTATCGACAAGTATGGAGCCAAAAAATTGATGATTATCGGTCTCCTATTGATTTCATCAATGCTGTTTCTCTATTCCAAAATCGAGGCAACTTGGCAACTCTACCTGATTCACTTCATTTTTGCGATTGCCCTTTCTGGCTCTGGCGCTTTGGCGGTTTTAATCATGGTGTCCAAAAGAGTGAAAGAAAAAAGAGGGGTGGCTATTGGTATCGCCTTGGCAGGTACTTCACTCGGCGGAATCATCATTCCTCATATCGCGGTACCTCTGTTTAAGAATTATGGTTGGCGGTCTGCCTTTCAATACGAATCTTTGTTGCCCATTGGAGTAGCAATCTTGCTGTTCTTTTGTATCCGCCCTGTAAAATTTAAAGAAAAAGTCAGTGAAGATGCTTCTGTAAAAGACAAGGATACCGGACTCAATGAAGTACTTTTTAAAAAGGCGATTCGTACTCCAGTATTTTGGGCGATTTGTGTGGCCGGGGCATGTTGTTTTTATAGCATCATGGGACTTATTACCAACTTGTTTTTATACTTACGCGAACAAGACTTTTCCATTTCCGCAGCAGGTAACGCGTTGAGCATTTTCTTTATGATTATTCTGGGTGCCAAGTTGGCCTCGGGCACGATAGCAGAGTTCATCAATGAACATCGCTTGTTCAAGATTCAGGTATTTCTCATGGCCTTGGGTGCCTTTCTTATCGCACTTGGCATTCCGAGTTTGGTATGGCCCGCTTTGGTTTGTTATGCTTTGGGCTGGGGCGGATTGTACACCATCATCAACTACATTATCATCACGACATTCGGGGTGAAATCCGCAGGAAAAATAGGCGGTGTTATTGCAGCCTTTAAAGGTTTGGGTGCTGGTTTAGGCGCTTGGATGACCGGTTTAATTTCGGATTGGACGGGCTCATACAATATGAGTTTCTGGGTGGTTGTCATGCTACTGGCTACCGCTTTTTTAATCTCTTTTCTCATCAAGCCCATCACGCTGGATACCTCTGATGCCAAAATTGCAGAAGCCTAATCCTTATTGATATGACCGTTACTTACAATCGCTACGACTACACCATCTTAAATGCCAATGAAAATGTTTTAGGGCCTTCTCCCAAAGTGCGGCAGGCCATGATAGACGCTTTTGACAAGGCTTGTCGTTATCCCTATCAGGAAATTGAAGAGTTTGCACAGCAGATAGCGGAAAAAGAAGGGGTCACCCGAGCCCATGTGGTACTTTGTGCTGGTTCTTCAGAGGGACTGAATGCCACCGGACTCACGTATGGCGTGAATGGTGGTGAAATCATCACGGCAGACCCTGTTTATGATTTTTTATTGAACTATGCCCAGCGCTTTGGGGCATTTATTAATAAGGTTCCGTTGGATAAAGACCTCCAACATGATTTGGATGAGATGGAACGTCGTCTCTCCAATGCTACTTCTTTGGTGTTTTTATGCAATCCCAACAACCCATCCGGAACCCTGATTCCGAAGGATAGACTAGTGGATTTCTGTCATAGAGTTTCCCAACGAACCATCGTATTCTCGGATGAAGCCTACTGTGACTACATCACGGAACCCGACTACCCTTCCATGGTCGATTTGGTCAAGCAGAACAAGAACATCATTGTAGCCAAGACCTTCTCAAAGGTCTTTGGTATGGCTGGTCTTCGCATCGGTTACTTGATTGCCCGGCCTGATATTGCAGGACGCATCCGGAAAAATGTCATGGGACGCGTCAACATGTTGGCGATTGTCGCTGCCCAAGCAGCTTGGGAAGATGATGAGTTTTATCAAATGAGTATCGCAAAGAATCAGGAAGCAAAGCAATATGTGTATGCTATTTTGGATGAGTTGGGTTTAAAGTACGTGCCCTCACACGCCAACTTCGTGTTTTTCGATGCGGGCATGGATGTTATGGAACTACGGGCTAAAATGTTAGTGCATGGCGTATCCGTTGGAAGGCCTTTTCCACCGTATACAACATGGTGTCGCGTAAGTACCGGACACATGGAAGAAATGGAACTATTTGGAGCGGCGATGCAAAAGATTTATCGCCCTTCATAACATTACAGCATATGAAAGTATTTGGAAAGATTTTGGGCTTGCTTCTATTTGTAGCCTCTTTGGCGTTGGCTTTTTACTGGGGGAAGAGTGCTGGAGACTCCGAAAGTGAACCTGCCCAGGACACGATGGAATCGAATACCAAAGAAGCTCTTTTGGTCAGAGGAGATGGCTCGTACCCAACGGTTCCTTTGGAAAAGGATACGGTTGTATTGAAAGTGGTACAAACCCGAGTGAAATCCTTGCAAAAGTTTCCCACTATTGAAGAGGGTTTGGAAGAGAACATGGCCTATATGGAAAAAATGGGACGGCAAGCTGCTTCAGAGGGTGCCAAACCAGATATTCTCCTCTATCACGAATTTCCCTTGACAGGATATTCGTCGGGTTCAAGGTCCGAAAAATTGAAGTTTACTATTCAAGTACCTGGACCAGAAACCGAGCGTTTGGGAAAACTGGCCAAAGAACTGGACAGCTATATCATATTCGGAAGTTATGTTAGTGACCCTGATTGGCCAGACCATATTTTAAGCATCAATACCGTCATCAACCGCAAAGGAGAGGTGGTTAAAAAGTTCTGGAAATCCCGAAATATCAAACGGATTTTTGAAGGTATCGAGCTTACTACGACCACGGTTGAGGGAGTGCGTGATGCGTATCGTGAAAAGTATGGAATGGACGAAGAGTTTCCAGTATTACAGACCGAGTTTGGAAATATCGCGGTCAGCACAGTACAATGGGACCCTTTCATTTTTGCGGCTTTTGCCATGAAGGGAACCGAAATCATGTTGCGTACCGCAACTTTGTTTGTTGACACGGATGTAATGGCCACAGCAAACCAAAATAAGTTTTATTCTGCGATGGCGAATTTTACCTTACCAGAAGAAAGTGGGTATAACGCAGGAGAATCTTTAATCGTTGGACCGGATGGTAAAGTGTTGGCCAAGCATCCAAGTAAGTCGGAAGATGGTATTATTGAGGCCAAAATCCCAATTGCGGCCTTTCGGGCAAATCGAAAAATTCCCAGTTACAGTTTGGATATCGTTCGTCCTATTTTTGACCAATACCAACAAGAAGTTCCCATGAACCATCTCGACCTTGCGAAAGATGAATTGCCACAAACCGGTAAGGAAATGAAGGTGATGATTGATAGTATCAGCCGTTATTTGAACTAGCCACTAATAGGAAAAGTCGAAGTGAAAACGAAATCCCTCTTTTTTGCATTGCTCATGTTTGCTACAACAAGGGTTTTGGTAGCACAAGAACCTAGTCTAATTGCTAAACAACAGCAGTTGGATGCGCAATGGGATGTTTTCTTGAGTCATTGGGAAGGGTCTTACGATAACAATCGCCAGGTATAAGAACAAATCCAACGGGGTGTTCATGCGGATTCTAGAAATAGACATACCACTTTGGTCATTAAAAAAATCGAGTTACCTGCTTTTGGTGACCATGTTTTTTATGGGGAGTGGCAAGCGTATGGAAAACCAAATAAGGTTACTCGACAGCGCATTTACAATTTTGTGCGTGAAAATGATTCCACGTTTCGGATGAACCTTCATATTTTTCCAATGGACTCGATATTCAAAGCAAAGACCAGTGGAGCGCACCTCCATCCTGATAAGCTGAAAAGTATATCGCCAAAAGACATGTATCCGCTCGCAGGTTGCGATGTTTTCTTTAAACCCGGACAAAATCACTTCCAAGGTGCCATGAAGAAAGGGGATTGTAGCTTTGAGGCTCCGAATACCGGTACTCCCATTTATTCTTGGTCACAGATGAAACTCACGGGTGATACCTTTGAGTATTTAGATGGCTGGTTTAATCTGGATGGAAGTATATACTACGAGATTTCCAAAGAGTGGTATGTTTTTGACAAGCTTTAGTGCGCTGATGGGTCCACCCGAACCATTCGAGTGCCACCATTGGTGCCTTGATATAAACTGATTAGCGCGTGAGGCATATGCTCAATGCCTACGGAAATGTCTTCATAAGGTTTTACTTTACCTTCTCGTATCCATTGCGCCATTTGATGCTCGTATTCGTGGTGGTTTTTGGCGTAGTCATAAATGAAAAACCCTTCCATCTTGGCATCCTTCAATCCAATGCGATACAAATTTCTTGGTCTATGGTATTGTTCTGGAGGAATCAAATACTCTGAAATCCGTCCGCAGATAGCGATGCGAGCACGACGATTGATACGCCCTAAAACTTCATCCAACAATTCCCCGCCAACGTTATCAAAAAACACGTCAATTCCTTCCGGCAAGTACTTATCGATTTTCTCATAAAGTCCAGGTGATTTATAATCCAAAGCAGCATCATAGCCCAGCTGCTCCGTTAGCAAACGGCACTTTTTTTCACCGCCAGCAATACCTATAACTGTTTTAGCTCCCAAGGTTTTGGCGATAAAACCAACCATGCTGCCCACACTTCCGGCGGCGCCTGAAACTAAAACGGTATCCCCAGGTTGAACCGCACAGATATCTCGCATGCCCAATACGGCCGTAAACCCATTCATGCCCAAGGCACCCACTCCATAGGAGAGATTAAGGTCGGTGTTGTGCATGGTATGGGTGAGATAGTAGGGCTCATCTTGAATGACGGCATATTCTCGCCATCGCAGTTTGGATTGCACGATATCACCAACTTTGAATGCGTCACATTTACTTTCGACTACACGGCCGACACCTCGTCCATGCATTACATCACCGATGTGCAAGGGTCGTTCAAATTCAGTTTCGTTGTTCATATAGCGCAACATCACCGGTGCGACTCCTAAGTAGAGCGTTTTCACCAAGGCTTGCCCCTCCTCAATATTGGGAATGGGAACTTCTACCAAATGAAAATCTTCAACGGTTGCCAAGCCAACTGGCCTTTTGGCCAAGACCCATTGTTTCATTTGAGATGCCATGGCAAACTATTTTTCCATCAGTTGATACAACACTATAAGGTGGCCATCGAAATCTACAAAAGCCTGTTCTATAAATTCGGCGTATTCATTTTCATCGGTTTTGACATCTGTCGTGTGCAATCCCAAGGCTTTGACCTGTGAAATGACATTAGCTAAATCATCCACTTTGATTACAGAGGCCGACATATGAATGCCTTCTTGTTTGGGTAATGCAACGCCTTTGATTTCTGTCAAGGCAAAGGTCCTTTCTTGGGTGGGACTATCCAATGTGGCAAAATTCAAATCCGCTTCTTTGGGAATGTTGAATACTGGATACGAAAACGAATCTTTATCTGATGGTTGGATGTAATTAATGGTAAACCCCAAGATGTCTCGATACACCGTTAGCGACCGCTCGATGTCGGCAACCACTAGAGTGATGCGTTTGTATAAAAGCGACATGTTTTGTTTTTAACGATTAAATAGTTGGATTAACTACCCCATCCAGGGCCACCTTCACCCTTCTGAAGGGCGCGTACTTCTTCAACACTAGCTGGTGGCTTCAACCAATTTGGTTTTTCGGCTTTGGCCCACTCTAAAAGGTTGGTTGGGAATTCATTGTGACTTTCAACCCTCCAAGAATACAGTTGAATAATGCAAGGTCCGCCACCTGCCCAACGCGGTAGGGAACCGTAGCGTTGCCAGCCCATTTGGTGCGGTTCATCAACTGTGTCTTCAGGATGCATGTAAAAGTCATAGTTTTCCCAAGCTTGATATTGCGTTCCTGTAGGTAGCGGGAAATCTAAAAATACTTGCGCATTGTAGATATAGGTGTCTCCCATAACCTTATAGGGGATTCCATTTTTTGCTTTTATGGTCTGAACACGCTCTCCAACGCCTTGCTCTACATCCCCGTAGATTTGGTCGTTTTCAAATCGATAGGTAATCATTTGATACGGATAAGCGATAGGGACTACGGGTTGTCCATTGTATTCTTTCAAGACTTCTCCAGTCTCTGGGTCAGTGTAAGCAAAGGTTTTACGCGTAAGATGGGTCACGGTTTCCTCTCCGTCGTCAGGCCAAATGACAGTGGAGCTATCAAATCCAATCATACCGAATAATTTTTCTCCAGATGGGTAAGCATAAACGCTTCCTTCCGCTAGCCAATGGACTGCTTCGCCTGTTCCAGCTCTACCGTCCACCCAAATTTGAAAGGGTTTTGGTGCGTTCTCGTAGGATGCTTTTCGTTCTGGTTTTGGTGCCTCTGTTACTGTTTCTGCCTCTTCGGTTTTTGGTGCTTCTGTTTTACAGCCGATGAATAAAGCTGCTCCCAAGAAAACCAAAAATGCATTTTTAGTGTGTATCCGTTTCATGAAATCGTATTTAAATAGTATCTGTTTTAAGTTGCATAAATTCTAAACAAACACAATCAGGAGAGCGCACGGAAAAGACCTTTGCCATTCCGTAAGGAGCAATATCTACTTCGACAATTCCCGAATGAATGGCAAGTCCCCGAGAAATGAGTTCTTCGGCGTAGGCTTCGGCATCTCTAACCGGGAAACGTAACATCAAGATGCCCAAGTTAGGAGGGTGGGCAAACGCCGCACAGTTTTTCCCTTTGAATTCTTTGGGTTCTAAATACTCAATGGTGCCGAAATTATCTTCACTAGGTTTGACAATATCTATAGGTACCGTAATGTTTTTGTTGGTATTCTGAGGAAATCCGAGAACATTATCCGTTCCAATGCGTTGGTCCCCAGCAGTTTGAAAGTTCATTTTAAAACCAAGCTGTTCCTCATAGAATTTTCGGGAAACTTCAATGTCGCTAACAATCATGGATGAATTGAATATGCGACTGGTGGTTTTCATATGGTCGTAGCCTTCTAAAGGTGGTGAAAAGCGTTGCATAAAGGCAACGGTTATTCCGTCCGGCCCTTTCATGAGAACTTCGGAGACATCAAAAGGGCCAAAGGTGTAGCGGAGTGGGTCAGCATAGCCATGCCATCCTTCATCTTGACACAAGCGATACCAACTATCCATATCATGAATGCGCATATTGATATCGAAAATACCTCCAGCATCCCAAGCTGAAGCACCAGACCGAATACGTTCTTGTTCAACATTATGGAATTGTACCAAGCGTAGAAACCCTTCTTTATCTCCTTCGTTATGCAATACGACCTCGGTGATATCAACTTCTGAACCCACTTGCCATAAACTTTTTAAGGCAGCACTCCCGGAACCTTCTGTTATGACTTTCCAACCGCAAACACGTTGAAAGAAGTCGAGGGTCTTCTCCATATTCGAAACACTGATAACGGCTTCTTGGAAACCTTTCAGCGAACCATCATTCCCTGTAAAGAACATATTATGAGTAACGGTGTTTTTCAAACGCTGCGTCTTTTGGTAGTTGAACAATAAAGCTATCTTTAAAAATAGTTAATTTTATTAATCTTTAATTATATTAACTAATTTTATTCAAGTATGTCAAAGCCTTTGAACCAGATTGTACGCAAACTTTGTGTTTTGTTTTTGGTATTGTCAGCACTAAGTTGCGGTGAGGGTCTTCCAGAATATGAAAATGCGTTGTGTATTACCAACGTAGCCATGATTGACGCCAAGAACGGTCTACGCGAGTATCGTACTGTGGTGGTTCAAGAGGGGCGAATTGTCTCCATTACCCATAAGGATAGTGTTCGGTTACTTTCAAACAATGAAGTGGTTGATGGAACTGGAAATTACTTGATTCCAGGGTTATGGGACACCCATGTTCATTTTGCATATGACACGATTTTGGCACCGAGTATGTTGGATTTGTTTTTTGTACACGGCATTACCAGTGTTCGCGATACGGGAGGGAGACTTAAGTCAGTGAAGCCTTATAAACAAATGGCTGAAGAAAATCCAATGGATTTACCTAGGGTAATGATGGCTGGGCCATTAATTGATGGCACACCCAATGTTTATGATGGCAGCTCTGACCGATTGCCTCCACTTTCTGTGCGTATTGAAAGCGAACTTGATGTAGTTGAGGTGGTCAACCGATTGGAGAACGAGGGGGTTGATTTGCTTAAAGCTTATGAGATGTTGTCCGAAAAGGAGTTTTTGCAAGTTATGAAGCTGGCCAAAGCCAAAGGACTACCGGTAGCGGGTCATATTCCTTTAAGTATGGATGCCATAAGTGTTTCCGAAGCAGGAATGAACAGCATTGAGCACATGCGCAATCTGGAATTGTCCTGTGCTTCCAATTCTGATTCCCTTCTACAAATAAGAAGACAGATGCTAAAGGTTCCCATGGGAATCGGTGGCAGTGTATTGAGAGCTTCCATCCACAAGGCACAAAAGGAAGTGGCTATGGAATTATACGATGAGGTTGTAGCAGATGAAGTATTGGATATTTTTGCCAAGAACAATACCTGGCAAGTGCCGACTTTGGTATTGAATGGCGTTTTATCCTTTGACCATGTCACTAGGGAAGATTGGCGGGATACTTTTGACTTATTACCAGATTCCTTACGTAAAAGTTGGCATGCCGGAAGTAAACGCATCGCCGTCATGTTGACGAATAATGCTTCATGGAAAAAAAGCACCGACTGGCAAATGATGATGCTGAAAAAAGTTAAGGCCAAAAACATAGGTATTATGGCCGGTACGGATACCCCAATTGCTTTTCTCACTCCAGGCTACAGTTTACATGAAGAACTTTATCTTTTGGTGCAATCCGGCCTAACGCCCATGGAGGCGCTAGAGACTGCTACTCTAAAGCCGGCGGAGTACTTTGGATTGGAAAATGAAGAAGGTTTGCTGCAAGAAGGGTTTTTGGCGGATATGGTTTTACTTGATGGCAGTCCGTTGGAAAATATTCGAAATACCAGAAATATTCAAGCCGTAATCAAAGGTGGAAAGCTCCATGACATGACCGCGTTGGAGCAGCGAAAAAGGAGTCTACGGAAACGTTAAACCTTTGTATCACAAGGAATTGAATTAACACGCCAATTCTGACAGATACGCAACGTTCTCGACGGTTTAATGAAAACTTCCTAAAACGCACGAAAAAAAAGGGAATTAACAGCATGAAAAAGGAAAAAAAATTGAAAAAAATTTTGTCCTTCTGAAAAATTAGTTAATTTCATTAACAATTAACTTAATTAATTATTATATTGGAACCTTAATGGGTTTCCTTATGTGCTTATTTACAATGTGTTAAGCCTTCGGGAGTCTTGAAAATCTAATAGGAGAACCAAAAAACTAAAACTTGACAAAATGAAAAAACTCATGAATTTGCTCTGTTTGTTTAGCTTTTTATGCTGTGCGAACGGACTTCTTGCCCAAAGTACAATCACGGGGAAGGTTACCGATGATAATGGTATCGGTATTTTGGGCGCCAGTGTGCAAGTCCAAGGCACTTCCAATGGAGCTGTTACTGACGATGACGGAAATTATTCCATTCAGGCCAACGAAGGGGATACGCTTATTTTTTCTTACATCGGTTTCACGACGCAACGTGTGGTGGTGGGA
>CALBPG010000209.1 GCA_937899065.1 uncultured Allomuricauda sp. | reverse complement strand
CTTACGTTTGCGGATAAGGTTTGGCTATCTCCGGTACAGAGAGAAATGGTTGAGGGTTCGTTGAGGGCGATACCCAAACTAGTGCCATTGCTTATGGTAATGGTATTTGAAAGGGTGTTGGCCGAACCAGAACACACTGCGCCGTAATCCAATTCCACCCAGTACGTTCCGGGGGTAGTAATCGTCAGTTCGTTGGATTTTTCACTTAGAGGTGAAGTACTTCGATACCAGTTAAATTGATACGTTTCGGCATTTGGTATGTTGTGCGTAGCCAAAACCAAGCTTTCACCTGCGCAAAGCTGAATATTTCCTCCAGGTGGAATAATGCCATTTCCATCGCGGCTAATAAGCAATGGAGAATCGTAATCCACGTAATGCATGGGGTACGGGTCAGATGCAGGACTTGTCTTTGCGGGACTAGTACTTCTAACCCGCATTCTATAGTTTTCACCTCTCACCGTATTGGGTACGGCAAACTGGAATTCAAAATCGAATATGGTGTTTTTGTCAGCTAGCCTGGCCAATTCAATGGGTGAACCAAAGTTTCCATCGGCATCTGATAGCTCTAGAACAAACTCATTGTTGCTATCAACCAAGGGAGGGCTCCAAGTGAAATTCACGAAATACTCGTTGAAACTGTCCGAGGCACATGCCGCGGTCCACGCGGAGTTTCCTGCTAAATTTGGATTGTCTGCAGCAACGGGTTGATTGAGTACCTGTGCTGTGGTGGAATGCACCAAAAAGCATAGCATCAAAGTGCTGAAGAGAATACTACGGATTGAACTGACTTTTTTCATCTGTGCTAGTATTTAAGAGGTTGTAGGCAATGTTGCCTTGTTGTTGCGCCCCTTAAGATGTTCATGAAGCCTTGCGGCTTCAATTTTTCATGTAGTATTCTAATAACAAATATGCCTTACTTACTTGCCAAACGAAAGATATTGTTGTGCGCAACACCAAAACTGTTGTGAAATGGCTTTCTTTGTATACACTTTAATGCATCAAAATTGTAAAGAGTGGTACTTTTGTGCATTTGACCGAGGAAAGGCAAGACATGGAAGACGTTGAAAAATCACTGAATTTTATCGAGCATATCATTGAAGATGACCTGAAAAATGGCTACTCCAACGATGAATTGCGCTTTAGGTTCCCTCCTGAACCAAATGGCTATTTGCATATTGGCCATGCCAGTTCTATTTGCTTGAATTTTGGACTAGGCCTGCGCTATGGTGCACCGGTGAATTTGAGGTTTGATGATACCAATCCCGCTAAGGAAGAAAAAGAGTACGTCGATGCGATTAAACGCGATGTGGATTGGCTTGGATATAATTGGAAATCAGAGCGTTACGCTTCGGACTATTTTCAGCAATTATATGACTGGGCCGAAGAGCTTATCGTGAAGGGAAAGGCATATGTGGATAGTCAAACGTCAGAGGAAATAGCCGAACAGAAAGGCACACCTACCGAACCTGGCACGGAAAGCCCTTATCGCCATCGAAGTGTGGAAGAGAACCTCACCTTGTTCCGAGGGATGAAGAATGGGGATTTTAAGGAGGGAGAACATGTTTTGCGAGCGAAAATCGACATGGAATCATCAAACATGTTGATGCGCGATCCTGTAATGTATCGGATTTTGCACAAACCGCATCATAGAACAAATACCGATTGGTGTATTTACCCAATGTATGACTGGACTCATGGCGAAAGCGATTACATTGAACAGGTCTCACATTCGCTCTGTACGTTGGAATTTTTGCCACACCGAGAGCTGTATAATTGGTTTTTGGACCAGTTGGTATCGGAAGATAAGCTTCGGCCAAAACAACGCGAGTTTGCACGTCGCAATTTGAGTCATACTGTAGTTAGTAAACGAAAACTGCTGCGTTTGGTGGAAGAAAACGTGGTAACAGGCTGGGATGACCCACGCATGCCTACTATTTCAGGGATGCGCAGAAAAGGATATACTCCAGAATCAATTCGAAACTTTGCAGAAACGATTGGAATCGCCAAAAGGGAAAATGTCGTAGACGTTTCGTTGTTGGATTTTCATGTGCGTGACCATTTGAACAAAATTGCTCCAAGAGTGATGGCGGTATTGAATCCGTTGAAGGTTGTTATTACCAATTATCCGGAAGATGGAGAAGAGTGGCTCGATGCAGAAAATAATCCAGAGGATCAAAGCTCGGGTTTTAGAAAGGTTCCGTTTTCTCGAGAACTTTATATCGAGCAAGAGGATTTCAGGGAACAAGCGAATCGAAAGTTTTTCAGGTTAAAATTGGGAGGAGAAGTTCGATTGAAAAATGGCTACATCATCAAAGCGGAAAGTTGCACCAAAGATGAAGATGGGAATGTGATTGAGGTACAATGTAGTTACGATACCAAAAGTAAAAGCGGCAGCGGTACGGAAGAAAGTTTGCGAAAGGTGAAGGGCACGCTGCATTGGGTTTCTATCAAACACGCTATTCAAGCAGAAGTTCGACTTTATGATAGGCTTTTCGTAGATGCAACCCCAGATGCACATAAAGACCAGGATTTTATGGAGTTCGTAAATCCGGATTCACTAGAAAAGGTTACTGGATTTATGGAGCCTAGTCTAAAGGATGCAAAAATTGGTGATCGTTTTCAATTTCAACGACTAGGGTACTTTAATGTTGATTTGGATTCCAAACCGGAAGCTCTGGTATTTAATCGAACGGTTACCCTTCGAGATACTTGGGCGAAGCTTGAGCAGAGCTGCTAAACATTTATATAGAAATGAGCTATCACTCAAATTAAACCAATAGGTATTTCTTATATTGTTGGCCTCTAGAAAGGCCCTTTTAAGGCAATATTTTTGCATGGAAACACGCTACCCTCGAACATCATAAAAAAATGCTACAGGGGCTTTAAAAACAAGAATTTGTTCTTAAAGCCCCTGTAAAACGACGTTTACTATTTAGTGCCGTCGTCTTTCTTTTTATTTTGTTGTTTCATGGCTTCACCAATCTGATTACTGGCTGTGAAAGAAGCGACCATGTTATTGAGCATATCACTACCCGCTTGTGGAGAATTTGGTAGAAGAATCAAATTGCTATTGGTTTCCTCACCAATGGCTTGCAATGTATCGTAGTGTTGTGTAACTACAATCAAGGCGGATGCTTCTTGCGAATTGATGCCAACCTTGTTCAACACTTCTACGGATTCTTCCAAACCTCTAGCGATTTCACGTCGCTGGTCTGCGATACCTTGCCCTTGTAGACGCTTGCTTTCTGCTTCTGCTTTTGCCTTCTCGACAATTAAAATGCGGGCCGCATCTCCTTCGAATTGTGCAGCAATCTTTTCACGCTCAGAGGCGTTGATTCGGTTCATCGCGGCTTTTACTTGTGCATCGGGGTCAATGTCAGTAACAAGGGTTTTGATGATGTCATATCCATATTCGGACATGTACTCTTGAAGTTCACGTTTCACTGCAATGGCGATATCATCTTTTTTAACGAAAACATCATCCAATTTCATCTTGGGTACTTCGGCGCGGACCACATCAAAAACAAATGAGGTGATTTGATCGTGAGGATATTCCAATTTATAAAAAGCATCATAGACCTTGGTTCGTATTACTAAATATTGAACGGAAACCTTGATTTTTACAAATACATCATCGAGTGTTTTGGTTTCAACCATCACATCTAGTTGTTGGATTTTAAGACTGAGTCTTCCTGCAATACGTTGAATAAAAGGTATTTTAAATTGAATACCTGAATGACGCACGCTTGTAAACCTTCCAAAGGTTTCAATGACCACAGCTGTTTGTTGTTTTACAATAAATACAAGGGACCAAAAAATAACAGCGATAACAATTGCTCCAATTATTAAACTATAAGTGTTCATTATTTATGTTTTTAGGATTTATTCAAAATGTACAAAACTCTTTGTGAATATGGGTCGTCCGAAGATTGATTTTGTTACAGTTACAGAAAGTGGGGCAAATTTAGCCTAGTCGTTCAATTGCCATTTGTATCCGAGATAGACTTTCATTTTTTCCAATCTGAGCTATGATATCAAAAAGATGTGGGCCTTTCATGTCTCCTACGATAACTAGACGGAGCGGTGGCATCACTTTTCCGAAAGGGAGTTCTTCAGCGGCAATCCAATCTTTCACTTGAGTTTCGACCATTTCTGAAGAAAAGTCGGTGACCGATACCAAAACATTGGAAACTGCTTTCATAATTTCAGCAGTATGCTCTTTCCATTGTTTCTTGACTGCTTTCTCAGGATAACTATCAGGAGCTACAAAAAAGTATGTGCTGAGGTCCCAAAGGTCGTTTACAAAGTCAGCCCGTTCTTTGACCAAATTAATCACGGATGTTACGTAATCTACATCCCGGGAAATGCCTTTTTCTAGTAGTAACGGCATGAATTGTTCCGTCAGAACAGAATTGTTTTGTTTTTGCAAATAGTGTCGATTGTACCATACCGTTTTATCGGGGTCGAATCTTGCTCCGGATTTGTTAACACGCGCTAGGCTAAATTCTTGAACTAGCTCTTCTAGAGAAAAAAACTCTTTTTCCGTACCGGGATTCCACCCAAGCAAAGCGAGAAAGTTAACGACGGCTTCAGGATAGTACCCCGCATCGCGATAGCCTTGACTTTCTTTCCACTGCAGCGGAAAAACTGGAAACCCACCTTTTTCGCCATCACGTTTGCTCAGTTTACCCTTTCCAGTGGGTTTCATAATAAGAGGAAGGTGTGCGAATTCAGGTTTGGTCCATCCGAAGGCATCGTATAGCAGATAGTGCAGCGGCAAGGAAGGCAACCATTCCTCCCCTCTGATTACATGTGAAATTTCCATTAGATGGTCATCTACAATATTGGCTAGATGATACGTAGGCATACCATCGCTTTTGAAAATGACTTTGTCATCTAAAGTGTTGCTATCAATCTCGATAGTCCCTCGGATAATATCCTGTAAGGTCAAGATTGTGTCCTGAGGACACTTAAAGCGTATCACATAGGGATCATTATTGGAAAGTTTCTGGGAAACTTCCTCTGATGAAAGGGATAGCGAGTTGGTCAGCTTTAATCGATTATGCCAGTTATAAATAAAGGTTTTTCCCTTGGCTTCATGGTCTTTGCGATGAAAGTCAAGTTTTTCTGGAGTATCAAAAGCATAATAAGCATGACCTTTTTCAATAAGCTCTTCGGCATAAGCCCTATACAAATGTTTGCGTTCACTCTGCCGGTAGGGGCCAAATGTTCCTCCCACATTAGGGCCTTCATCATACGATAGGCCACACCACTGAAGGGCTTCTTGGATATAACTTTCAGCACCCTCAACAAAACGGGTTTGGTCGGTGTCCTCGATTCTCAAAATGAAGGAGCCTCCATGTTGTTTGGCAAACAGGTAATTGAATAACGCAGTGCGAACCCCTCCAATATGCAAAGGTCCTGTGGGACTTGGGGCAAAACGCACCCTAACATTGGCCATGTACTAAACTTTTCGGTAAAGGTATAAAAGGCTTAAGCCATAGAAAAGGTTTCCGGTTTCATTTGATTCGGAACCCTTGGATTCATGATATAAAACCAAAGGGGCGGAAAGAACGAAAGTACCATGGAGGTCGGATAACCGAAAGGCATTTGTGGGGAAATGTCATGATAATCCAACAGCTGATATTTTTTGGAAGATTTATAATGGTGGTCACTATGGCGGGTAAGTTCGTACAACACGATGCGACCGATGACGTGGTTGCTATTCCATGAGTGGCATTCACGAACGCGTTCATAACGCCCTGATTCCAATCGCTTACGACGCAGACCATAATGTTCTATATAATTTACGGTTTCGAGAAGAAGAAAGCCAATGATGCCGGTACCGAGTACGAACAACAACCCTTGTGTCTTAAATAGAAGAAAAGCAATCACCAAATAAGACAATTGAAACAAAGTATACCAAAGCATATCATTGTTTGTGTTAATGAATCTTCTCTTCGAAGAAGAAAGAAGCTTACGTTGTAAGACCCAAGCACTGTGATATTGTCGAAAAACAGAGGTAAACCAAAATGAATAGACGGTCTGGTTATAGCGAGCAGTTGCGGGATCTTCTTCGGTGGCAGCATTCGCGTGGTGTCCGAAGTTATGTTCGATATAAAAGTGCATATAAAAGGAAGGTAACAATAGAAATTTACCCAGATGGCGTTCCCAGGTATGCTGGCGATGACCAAGTTCATGGGCTACATTGATGCCATTTACACCGAGAACGATTCCCACGGAAAGCACTAGGCCAATAATTTCATAAAGCGCATAGGAAGTGGTAGAGATATCGATTAGCGTGTAAATGAGAATACCGTATACTATGGGGGCATTGAGGTAAAGCATCCAGTCGAATAGTCGACTTTTTGCTTTTTCTTGTCTTGTGTCTTCTTCCAGATTGCTAGTATCTTGAGGAAGCAGTAGTTCCAAAAAGGGAATCATTACAAATGCATAGAAAGGAGTAAAGTAACTCCAATATCCTTTGAAGGATAGACTTATGAGAGCAGAAAGTGGAATGGTTAAGGCGGCGAGATATTTTATATCCTTCATAGCGGCGTTTTAACAATTAATTTGAAAACCAATATAGGCACATTTGTATCTTGCTATTAAATATACTTGATTTTGAAGGGTTTTCACAGCATTATAGACAAGCTGCATCGTTTTATAAGCAAGTACTACACCAATGCTCTCATAAAAGGTATACTGTTGTTTTTGGCCGTGGGCGTCACCTATTGGATGCTAATCATGTCTTTGGAACATTGGTTGTGGTTGGGTTCTAGCGGAAGGCTTGTGCTGTTTGTATGTTTCTTGTTGGTGGAGTTGTTGTTGCTATATCGTTTCATTGTAATTCCATTGGGGCGCTTAATGCGACTCAGAAGCGGAATTGACGAGAAACAGGCCTCGAGAATTATTGGAAGCCATTTTCCAAATGTGGGAGATAGATTACTCAACTTATTGGAGTTGACTGAGAATGATTCGCAATCTGAGCTGTTGATGGCGAGTATCGAACAACGTTCGAACAGGTTGCGGGCTGTGAATTTTGTGCAGGCCGTATCATTGAAGGATGGTTTATCGAGGTCGAAGTACTTGCTACTGCCCTTAGGACTGCTTGCTGTTGTTTTGTTTTCCGGTAATTGGAGTGAATTTTTCGGTTCTCATAAAAGGGTGGTGCAGTTCAATAAGAGTTTTGAAAGACCCGCGCCGTTTAGGTTTATTCTATTGTCTGATTCTTTAGTGGTAAGTGATAACGAACCACTGGTAGTAAGGGTGAAGACAGAAGGCGAGTTTGTACCTGAAAATGTTAATCTCGTGTTGGACGATAACACTAGGGTTATGAGAGCTGATAATAACACCTTCAGTTATCGAATTGAGCGCCCTAGTAATGGTTCACAATTTTATTTGGAGGCAAACGGATGGGAATCACAGTCGTATTCGGTATCGGTGAAACAAACACCAGTCATAGCCGACTTTCAAATGGAAATGATTTACCCAAAGTATCTGAACAAAAACACTGAGGTTATTTTGGGTACGGGTGATGCGGTTGTACCCGAAGGTACGCGAGTAGTGTGGACGGTTACGGGTAAAGCAGTCGATGAAATGGAGATGGTTGGACAGGATACCAGTTTGGCGTTTCAAAAGGAAGGAAGCATTTTCAAAATGGAACGGCGTTTACGTTCAAGCTATAGCTATAAGGTGCTGTCCAGTAATGAGGATATCAAAAGCCGGGAAACCACAACTTATCTGCTGGATGTTGTAAAAGATCAAAGCCCGAGCATCAATATTGAAAACCAGATGGATTCTGTTGTACCCAATACCATGTATTTCAGAGGAAAGTTGGGTGATGACCATGGCTTGAGTAGCCTAAGATTGGTTTATTATCCAAGGGATAATCCAAAGGTTCGAGAAGAATTGGAGTTGGGTATAAAAAAGGGAACGTACGAAGAGTTCTTTTATACGTTTCCGTCAGGTTTGTCCCTGAAATCCAATCAAGAGTATGAGTTGTTTTTTGAGGTTAAGGACAATGATGCTGTAAATGGCGGTAAAATTAGTAAAAGTAGGGTGTTCACAACTAAGGTTTTGGGGGTTAAAGAGCTGAATGACAAAGAGTTAGAGGTTAAGGAAAAATCAATTCGAGGCCGTGAAAAAACCATTGATTTGTTTAGAGAACAAAAGGAACGGTTACAAAACTTGCGAGAAGAACAACGAGGAGGCAAACAACTAGGCTTCGAGGGAAAAGAGGAGTTGCAACAGTTTTTACAGAAGCAATTGCAGCAGGAAGATTTGATGGAGAAGTTTACGAAAAATCTGAAAGAAGGTATTGAAGGCTCAGAAGACAATAAGGAGTTCGAAAAAATGCTCAAGGAGCGATTGGAACGGCAGGAAAAACAAGCACGCGAGAATGCCAAAGCTTTGGAAGAACTTCAAAAGATTGCCGATAAAATAGAGAAAGAAGATTTAAAGCGTAAGCTAGATGATTTATCCAAAAAGCAGGGTTCATCTACGCGCAATCTCGAACAATTGTTGGAGTTGACAAAACGGTATTACGTAACGGAGAAAATGAATCAGTTGTCACGCAGACTGGAGGAGGAAGCGAAAAAGCAGCAACAGTTAACGGGAGAATCTGATAAGAAGAAGAGCGCAGAAGGGCAAAAGGAAAGAAATGAAAAGTTCGATGAAATTGCCAAGGAGCTTTCAGAACTAAAGGAGGATAACAAGCAGTTAAAAAAGCCAATAGGGTTAAGTGCTGACAAAAAGGAAGAAGAGTCGATAAAAAAGGACCAGCAGGATGCGCTGAAAGAGCTTAATGAGAATAAAAGTTCCTCCGAGGAAAATGGGAATACCAATGCGCAAAAGAAGCAGAAGTCTGCAGCACAAAAAATGAAAGCAATGTCAGAGAGTTTGAAGCAATCCGCTTCAGGTTCAGGGGGCTCACAGAATGCAGAAGACGCAGAAATGCTACGACAGGTTCTGGACAATCTGGTTATTTTCTCATTTAAACAAGAGGGCCTGTTTGACAACATTACAGAAATTAATACGGAAGTTTCCCAATTTTCAAGAATGGTTCGGGACCAAAAAGAGCTAAGGGATTTATTTGAACATGTCGACGACAGCCTTTTTTCCTTATCACTGAGAAGACCTGAGCTGTCGGAATTTGTAAATGACAGAATTGAAGACGTATACTACAATGTTGATAAGTCTCTCGAAAGTATGGTCGAAAACCAGTTGTATCAGGGAGCTAGTTATCAGCAATATGTACTAACTGCAACGAATGGACTAAGCGACTTTCTTGCTAACGTTTTGGATAATATGCAGCAAAGTATGAGCTCTGGTCAAGGACAAGGTCAGGGTAGCGATTTTCAATTGCCGGATATTATTAAGGGTCAACAAAGTATCGGAGAAAAGATGGGTAACTCGGGAAAAGGTGAAGAACAAAGTGGCGAAGGGGAACAAGGACAGAAGGGTAACAAAAGCGGTGATGGAAAAGAAGGTCAAGGTGAAGATGGAGGCGGTCAGGACTCAAAGCAGGGAAAGGGCTCCAAATCGGGTAATCAAGGCGGCGAAGGTAAGAATGGGGAAGGAAAAGGTGGTGCCAACGGTGAAGGAGATGAGCTAGGAATGGAAGAGCTGTTTGAAATATATAAACAACAGCAAAGATTAAGACAGGGATTGGAACAACAGCTTTCCGATATTATCGAAAAGGATAAAAAGGGTTTAGCACTAAAGATTGTTAAACAAATGGAGGAGTTCGAAAAGGAGTTGCTAGAGAATGGTATTACGGAACAGACGAAACAAAGGGCTTTACAGATTGAGTACGAACTACTCAAATTAAAGAATGCCAACATTCAAAAAGGCGAACGAAAGGAAAGAGAAAGCAAAACCGGCAGAAAGGAGTTTGTGAATCCTATATTGACGAAACCTGACATCTTCAAAAGGTCGGGCAGTGGAGTTGAAAGTTTGAACAGACAAGCCTTACCTTTGCAAAAAATTTACGCAGACAAGGTAAAGGATTACTATCAAAATGATTGAGTTCATTTACAATACAAATTGGCAGGTTCCACAAGAAGAGCAGTATTCCCATTGGCTAAATAGAATAGTGGTAAAAGAGGGCCATGTCGTTGGGGAGTTGACTTATCAGTTTGAAACGGACGAGCGTGTTCTCGAGGTGAATCTTGAGCATCTTAATCACGATTTCTACACCGATATCATAACATTTGACCATGTTCAAGGAAATATGGTTTTTGGAGATATTTTCATTTCTGTAGACAGGGTTGAAGATAATGCAACTAAGTTTGACTGTTCAATGGAAGAGGAAATGAAGCGCGTGATGGCACACGGCTTGCTTCACTTGCTAGGGTATAAGGATGACACTCCAGAGGAGAAGAAAGTAATGCGCAAGAAAGAAGAAGAGTGTATTAAAATGTTCCACGTGGAACAATAGATATGTTTGATAATATATATGATGTTATAATTGTTGGAGGTGGCCATGCTGGAGCTGAAGCAGCAGCAGCAGCAGCCAACATGGGTTCAAAAACTCTGTTGGTTACCATGAATTTGCAGACCATCGGACAGATGTCTTGCAACCCCGCCATGGGCGGAATCGCTAAGGGGCAAATTGTTCGCGAGATTGATGCTCTAGGCGGATATAGTGGTTTTGTGACAGACTTGTCAGCCATCCAGTTTAAGATGTTGAACAAATCAAAGGGGCCTGCTATGTGGAGCCCTAGAGCACAGAACGACCGCATGCGCTTTGCAGAAGAATGGCGTAAAGCTTTGGAAGAAACCCCCAATGTTGACTTCTATCAAGAAATGGTTTCTGGACTTCTTGTGGATGGTGACACGGTTGTTGGGGTCAGAACTTCCCTTGGTTTGGATATTAAAGCGAGGTCTGTTGTGTTGACCAATGGAACTTTTCTCAACGGGTTGATTCATATTGGAGAGAAGCAGTTTGGAGGAGGGCGAGCTGGTGAAAAAGCCGCTACCGGAATAACCGAGCAGTTGGTAGACTTTGGTTTCGATAGTGGCAGAATGAAAACAGGAACTCCTCCCAGGGTGGATGGTAGATCATTGGATTATTCCAAAATGATTGTGCAACCTGGTGATGAGGAACCTGGCAAATTTACGTATCAAGAAGTTCCAAAATTGTCGAAACAGAGGGATTGCTTCATGACGCATACAAGTGCATTGGTGCATGACTTGCTTCGGGAAGGATTCGATAGGTCACCAATGTTTAACGGCCGAATTAAAAGTATTGGCCCGAGATACTGTCCTTCAATTGAGGATAAGATACATCGCTTTGCTGAAAAGGATGCACATCAGATTTTTGTAGAGCCAGAAGGTTGGAATACAGTGGAGGTATACGTAAATGGTTTTTCAACGTCTTTGCCCGAAGATGTACAATTCAATGCGCTGAGGTCAGTGAAAGGTTTTAAAGAGGTGAAGTTTTTTAGACCCGGATATGCTATTGAATATGATTATTTTCCACCCACACAACTGAAACACACCTTGGAGACTAAGCTGATTAATAACCTTTTCTTTGCAGGTCAGATTAATGGAACAACAGGATATGAGGAAGCGGCTTCACTAGGGCTCATGGCAGGCATAAATGCGCATTTAAAGATTAACGAACAAGAACCGTTTATACTAAAAAGGGACGAAGCCTATATTGGAGTTCTGATTGATGATTTGATTACGAAGGGAACTGAGGAGCCGTATCGAATGTTCACGTCAAGGGCGGAATATCGAACACTCTTGCGTCAGGATAATGCAGATATTCGCTTGACACCAAAAGGTTATGAATTAGGTTTGGCCTCCGAAGAGCGCTTGCGAAACATGGAACGAAAGTTGGCGAAGTCTGAGGAATTGGTTTCCTTTTTCAAAAAGACGAGTTATCAAGTAGAAGAAATGAATCCTATTTTGGATTCAGTAAATTCTGCTACGGTAAAGCAATCAGATAAATTGTTCAAAGTTTTTGCCCGTCCAAAAGTGACCATGGAGCATATGCTTTCGCTAGAATCTGTAGCCAGTTTTGTAAACGAGCATGAGATGAGTGAAGAGGTTTTGGAGCAAACAGAAATACAAGTAAAGTATTCAGGCTATATCGAAAAAGAGAAAGCCAACGCAGACAAGCTCACTCGTTTGGAGAATGTTCGGATACCCAATGGGTTTGATTATACTCGACTCAAGTCACTTTCTTACGAAGCAAGAGAAAAGTTGCAAAGCATTCAGCCGGTCACTATTGCACAGGCTTCTAGGATTAGTGGAGTATCTCCGTCTGACGTAAGTGTTCTTTTGGTGCATCTCGGCAGGTAAAAGTGTTCTGTTCCACGTGAAACATTCTCTGATTTCAAATCGAAATTTCAGTTTAGAGAGCTTTGTTTGTATAAGTAGATTTGCTTTTTTTGAAAGCTCAAGGATTTCTATTTTTGTTTGCTCTATAATATTAGCTTATCCTTCGAAGCAATGAGCACATCCAAAAAGAATATGGTAGTTAAAGATTTTTCGGTTACCGGAGAAAGCTTCGAGTTGCAGTATGAAAAGGAACGGGATTTATGGAGAACAGAACCTATACCGAACAATCTGGACCGTTACTATGCCAGTTCCGATTATATTTCGCATACCGACGCGAAACGTAACCTTTTGGAGGTGTTATATGCTGCAGTAAAGCGAAAAAATCTTCGGAAAAAGCTACAAGTAATTGAAAATCAAAAAGTTAAAGGAAAAGCGCTTTTGGATTTTGGCGCGGGGACAGGAGATTTTGTGAAGTTTGCACAGTTGAATGGTTATGACCCTATTGCGCTGGAGCCAAATACTTTAGCTTCGGAAAAAGCAAAACAAAAGGGGCTTTCGGTCTTTAATACCTTGGAGCAAATTAAGGATAGATCTTTTAATGTAATCACGTTATGGCACGTACTTGAACACTTACCTGATTTGGACGGAGACATTGCATCGCTTTTGTCGGTATTGGAAGATGATGGACTTTTGGTGATTGCTGTTCCTAATTATAAAAGTTGGGATGCTCGGCACTATAAAACGTATTGGGCAGCTTATGATGTACCTCGCCACTTGTGGCATTTTTCAAGAAATAGTATCCGAAGCATATTTGAAAAGCAGCATTGTCATGTCATAAAGGAAATACCAATGCACTACGACGCCTTTTATGTTTCATTGCTATCCGAAAAATATAAGGGTAACTTTCTCCGAATGCCAACGGCTTTTCTAAAAGGCCTCAACTCTAATCTACATGCCCTGTTCACAGGAGAATATTCGAGCATGATTTACTTGATTCAGAAGAAATAGACATTTTAAGCGTTTCTGAGCCAATTTCTTCCCTTAACACGATTGTTTGGTTGACTAGAAAAAGATTTTCCTTGGAAATGGGCTTAAATTAAGCAGTCTAAATAGACGTTTCCAATGAATAAATCAAAACCCCATAGAGATTGCCAATAGAAAAGAATACAGTAAGAATTCCTCGCTGATATGCAAAGCTTTTCTATTTTTGCGCGACAAACGTGTAGTTATGAAAAAACTGATAATTCCGATAGTAGCACTTTTTGCGATTTCCTGCCAACAGGATAAAATAGGATACGTGGATAACGTAGAGCTTATGGATGGCTATGAGGAGAAAAAAGAAATTGAATCCAAATTCAATAAGAAGGTAGAAGAGCTTACCAAAAAACGAGATAGCATGTCTCAGGCATTTCAATTGGAGCTTCAAGCATTTCAGGCAAAAGCGAAATCCCTTCCTAATAAAACTGCTCAAGAAGAGTATGCTCTGCTGCAACAAAGAGGACAGTTTGTGGCGCAACAACTTCAACAAGAAGAGCAATTGTTGCAAAAAAACAGCCAAACCGAAATGGACACTCTCGTAAATAAGGTAAAGCGAGAAATTAAATCCTACGGAGAAGCCAACGGATACACCTATATATTAGGTGGTGGTGAAGGCGGCAGTGTACTATATGGCAAGGATGGCAAAAACCTCACGGAAGCACTCCTGAAGATTTTGAATGACAAGTACAAAAACTAATAAAGGGCCCATCTTTTAAGATGGGTTTTTATTGCAATAAATACAACAGAAATATAGTGGGCATCAAGTAGATAACAATGGTTTTGGCGCCTTCATAATCCTTCGCCAAACGTTGCCCAAACAATAAGCAAAGCAGTGAAACGGCTGATAAGCCTGCCGCATATAAGGGGATGGCGCTAGCTTTTCCTAAGAAGATTGTCACGATACCAATCATGGCCAATATTCCGGAAATACATTCCAAAATCAAAATGGAAAACAAAAGTAACGGAACCTGACTCGCGAAAAAGGTCTTCGAGAAATGGCCCTTCAACCATCCCAAGTTTCCTTTCCAATCCACAATTTTATCGATACCACTTTGCAGAAAAACAATACCTAAAAAAAGTAAAAGAAGTAGTTTGGCTAGCGTGAGGGCGTCAAAAGTCATATTATTGGGCTTTACTATGCAACAATCGGGTTAATTTAATGGAAAGGTCGGTAAATATCAACTTTGCATTTCCGTTACGTTCAATATGGAATATAGCCTTCTCCAGCTCTGAAACAATATCCAGAATGTTATTCTCATGAACGAAAGGCGCAAATCGCCTTAGGTCAAAATCAGCCTGGTGTATTTTGATGTATACCAACTCTTCTGCACCGTAGTTCAACAATAATGCTTGTCGAAAGAGCGATAAACAATAATGTAAAAATTGTTTTTGAACCTCTCTTCCCGTCTTCGATAAATCTTCGCCCCAAACCATCAAATCATGAATGGCGGACTTGTTCCCCTTCGCGCGAAAGGCACTTCGCACCCATTGTACAAACCAAGTTTCAAACACCAAATCTTCGGAGTCTTTGTTGACCAAATCAAGTGCTTTGTTGAAATTGCCATTGGCTTCTTGTGCGATGGCCATAGCTTCGGTCACGGGAATGCCCTTCTCTTTGAGAGCCTTTACAATGATGGGTTCCGAAAGTTTTGGAAAATGCAGTACCTGACAACGTGAGCGAATGGTGTTGATAATTTGTTCTTCGTCTTCGGCCAAAAGCAAGAGTACCGTATTTTGAGGCGGTTCTTCAATCAGTTTCAAAAGTTTGTTACTAGCAGCTTGGTTAATTTTTTCCGCCATCCAAATGATTAGGATTTTATAGCCACCTTCGTAGGATTTTAAAGAAAGCTTTTTGACAATGTCTTGGGCTTCATCCACTCCAATTTGACCTTGTTTTTTTTCGATACCAATCCAGCGATACCAATCGAACAAGTTTCCATAAGGCTGTTCCTTCAAAAATCCACGCCATTCCTTCAAATAAAGGTCACTTACTGCGTGTGACTTTACCTTATCGGAATTGGCTACCGGAAAAGCAAAATGCAAATCAGGATGCGAGTATTGCTCACACTTGGTGTTGCAAGCCATGTTCCCACCATGATTTTCTCCTTCGGTGTTTTGACACAACAAATACTGTGCATAAGCCAAAGCCATGAGCAATACCCCTGAACCTTCAGGACCTACAAAAAGCTGTGCATGGGGAACACGACCTCGGTCAGCCGTGGCCGTTAGATGGTTTTTGATATGAGCGAGTCCTAGGATTTGCGAAAATTGCATAGGCCAAAGATATTCGTAACATAACAAATGAAAACTATTTTTTGAATCCCTTTAAAATATAGGCGAGTCAAAGAAAGATAAAAGCGGGAAATCTTTACATTTGGCGATGTCAAAACACCGGATTATGAAAACGCTTGAACATATTGATTTTAACAATAAAAAGGCCTTGATACGAGTGGATTTCAATGTTCCACTTGATGCGGATTTCAATGTGACCGACACTAGTCGTATTGATGCTGCAAAGCCCACAATCTTAAAAGTGCTCGAAGATGGCGGAGCAGCTGTGTTGATGAGTCATTTGGGCCGCCCAAAAGGAAAGGTGAACCCAGACATGTCTTTGGGCCATATTGTAGATACTGTTTCTGATATCATAGGCGTTCAAGTAAAGTTTGTATCTGATTGTATTGGCCAGGAAGTGCAAGAGGCGGTTTCCGGGTTACAAATGGGCGAAGTATTGCTTTTAGAAAACCTAAGATATCACGAAGAAGAAACCACAGGAGATGAGTCTTTTGCAAAAGCGTTGTCAGAGAATGGGGACATTTACGTGAACGATGCTTTCGGCACGGCCCACAGAGCTCATGCTTCTACAACGGTGGTTGCACAGTTCTTTCCAAACCAAAAGTGTTTTGGCTATTTGTTGGCGAAAGAAATCGAGTCCATTGCCAAAGTGATGGAGACCGGAGAAAAACCAGTTACGGCCATACTCGGTGGTGCAAAAGTATCATCTAAAATCACAATTATTGAGAATATTCTGGATAAGGTAGACCATCTAGTTGTTGGCGGAGGAATGACCTATACTTTTGTGAAAGCGAAGGGCGGCTCGGTCGGAGACTCCATCTGTGAAGATGATAAAATGGAACTTGCCTTAACTATTTTAAAACAAGCAGAAGAGAAAGGGGTACAAGTTCATTTGCCGGTTGACGTACTTGCCGCAGATGATTTCAGCAACGACGCTAATACGCAAATAGTGGCCGTAGACCAAATACAAGATGGTTGGCAAGGTTTGGATGCAGGTCCGCAAACGCTCGAAAACTTCAAATCCGTCATTCTACAATCGAAAACCATCCTTTGGAATGGCCCTGTAGGCGTTTTTGAAATGGAGAATTTCGCAAAAGGAACCATCGCCTTGGGACATTTTATTGATGAAGCAACACAAAATGGGGCCTTCTCATTGGTTGGCGGCGGAGACTCCGTTGCGGCCGTCAAGCAGTTTGGCTTTCTAGACTAAGTAAGTTATGTCTCTACGGGAGGTGGTGCAATGCTCGAAAGTTTGGAAGGGAAAACACTACCGGGAATTGCAGCAATATTGGACTAAAACCATCGTTGTTCTTTATACGGTCAAGCCTATTTTAACGTAGGTTTAGGTCAGATGGCTTTAGAAATTCGAAAAAAAACACCATTTTCGTTTGGTTCGAACCAAACCCTACCAAAATGAAGCTTGGATGTAAAACATTCATTACAGGCATTTTTGCCCTGCTAGGTTTTGTGTGTCTCGCACAAGAAAGCGATTCTACGAAGCAAGTTACACCACAGAAACTTGACATTCCTGCAATTGCAAAAGTCAAGGATTCCATGCCTAGCAAAGCTGTTGAGGGACAGATTGATTTGCCAAAAACAACCCTAGATGGTGAAGTCATTACTCCAAACGAAACACTTCCACCTCAAATAAATTTAGCAGACCTTAAAGAAGCAAGGGAATATGATAGTTTGTGGCTAAAAGAGCTCTACAAAAACAAAGATGCCTTTGTTGAAATGTATGCCGCTGTGCAGCAAGATGATGACAAGGAGTTGGAAATATTGACAGAACTACCCACGGACACACTCAAAGCTCGAATGGAACGCTTAAATGAAAAAACTCCTTTCAATATTGCGTACAACCCTTCTTTGGAAAACGTCATTAAATCTTTCCTTACCCGTAAAAAAGGATTGATGCAACGAATGATGACGAGTAGTCAGTTCTATTTTCCATTGTTTGAGCAAGAATTGGATAATCAAGACATTCCCTTAGAGGTAAAGTACTTGTCAATAGTAGAATCTGCTTTGGATCCAAGAGCACGATCTCGCGTGGGTGCCAAAGGACTATGGCAATTTATGTTCAGTACGGGAAAAATGTACGGTCTTGACGTGAGCAGTTATGTGGACGAACGTAATGACCCTATTTTGGCAACCAAAGCAGCAGCCAAGTATTTGTCAAAACTCTTTGATATTTTCCAAGACTGGGACTTAGCCTTGGCCGCCTACAATTCCGGACCAGGAAATGTAAACAAAGCCATTCGACGTTCTGGTGGCTATAAGAATTATTGGAATATTCGAAGAAATTTACCGCGTGAAACCGCGGGTTATGTGCCTGCATTTTTGGCTACACTCTACATTTTTGAATATGCAGAAGAGCATGGATTTAAGGCTAAAGAAGTGGAACGACCTTATTTTGATACGGATACCGTTCATGTAAAAAACACTATTACGTTCGACCAGATTTCAAAGATGGTGAACATTTCCAAAGAAGAATTGGAAATGTTGAATCCAGCGTACAAACTCAATGTCATCCCAAAAATCAAAGGAAAAAATTACGCCTTACGATTACCCACTACCAAAATCGGCACTTTCGTTACCAATGAAGAAGCGATTTATGCTTTCGCCAAAAAAGAGTTGGATTCGCTAGAAAAACCGCTTCCGCAATTGGTGGAAACCAAAAATCAGGTTCGCTACAAAGTGCGGAGTGGGGATTATTTGGGAAAAATTGCGGAACGATATGGAGTAGGTGTAAGCCAAATCAAAAGATGGAATGGCTTGCGCAGTAACAACCTTAGAATAGGACAACGGCTAACCATATACCCTCGTAAACCTTATTTTTCGAAGAAAAGTGTTGCGGCCAAATCGAAAACGGCAAAACCAATAAACCCGAACAGCAAGGTCCATGTTGTTCAAAGTGGGGACTCCCTTTGGACCATCTCTAGAAAATATCCTGGAATTTCCGTTGAAAATTTACGACAATGGAACGGTCTTAGCAGTAACAATCTAAAACCAGGCACAAAATTGAAATTGTGCGATTGTTCTTCGTAAATTTAACACTATATGAAAAGGTTCAGTTTTTATCTCGCGGCCCTACTCCTAGTGGCCCTGTACTCCTGTAATAATTCCAAAACCAAAACACGCTACCTCCCTGAATCAACCGGCGGCATAAACTCCCTGATGGTGGTCATGGATACCGAACTATGGCAAGGTGCGGTTGGTGACAAGGTGCGTGAAATTTTCGCTGCTCAAGTATTGGGGCTGCCACAACCGGAACCTATTTTTAGCATTACCCAGATTCCGCCACAAGTTTTTAAAGGGGCCATTACGCATTCTCGAAGCGTATTATTTGTGGAACAAGACTCGCTTTCCCTAGCACATGTAAAAACTGACGTATATGCCAAACCTCAAAAGGTAGCAGTGGTAAAAGGGGAAACCTTCAATGAGTTTAGTGATAATCTCGACAAAATTGCCGCACAGGCCGTAGCCTCTTTTAAACGAGTTGAAATCAAAGAGGCCCAAAAGCGTTTTTTACGCTCTCTAAGCAAGGAAACCGCTTTTGTTGAGGAATTGGGTATTACACTGAAAGTTCCCTCCTTATATAAGGTTGGAAAGCAAGAAAAGAACTTTGTTTGGATGGATATCCAAATTCCAAAAGGGACTATGAATTTGTTGGCGTATGCAATGCCTGAGGATACGTTTTCTGCGGACTCCACTTTTGTGCGCGACATTATCCGGATGCGGGACTCTATTGGTGAAAAATATATCCCTGGACCAGACGTGCCTGGAAAGAAAACGTTTATGATTACGGAGAAAGCTTTTGCACCTTATGTATTCCCCACCGAAATAGGAGGAAAGAAAGCAGCAGAAGCCCGAGGTGTCTGGGAGATAAGCGGATACCCTATGGCAGGACCTTTCGTAACCTATATCATCAACGATAAGGAGAACAATCGAAAATTGGTTTTGGAAGGGTTTACTTTTGCCCCTTCAGCCTTGAAACGGGACTATATGTTCGAATTGGAGGCAATACTACGCACTGTTGAATTCGAAAAGAAATCTTAGCAAGGGTTACGTTTACTGCTAAATACAAAATAAAAAAGCCGCTCTAACAGCGGCTTTTTTAGTCAGCATTATTATTGAGTTTTATCCGAAAGCAAATCCGGTTGAAATTCTGTATACGAATGCATATAATACAACGAAGAACATCGCAAAACAAAACCAAGAAAAAATCTTGAAATATTTTTGGACAATCAAGTTTCCAAGGTTGCGAAACCCTTCCATGTAAATTTCTCTAACAAGTAATAAATTTTTCATAAGTCAGCTTTTAAGATTTAAAGACATAGCAAATTTTGGCGTTTTTTGACACATTCCAGAATCTAAATGATAAAGCGCACCAAAAGGGGGATGAAAAACGAAATCAGCTTCAGCAAGCTGCGAAACACATAGTTTCCTCGATGAATGACCCATATCGGTCTTCCGTTGGTCGATGCAGTTTATCGATAAGTTGATGTTTCAAGCAGGTTATAACAAAAAAACCCGGTGCATCGCGCCGGGTTTTCCTATTTATTGGTTCTGTTCTTTACATTTTTACGATAATAAATTCAGATCTACGGTTGAGTTCGTGCTCTTCTTCAGAACATTCTACCCCATATACACATCCATTAAGGAGGGTTTCCTCACCATAACCAATAGCACTTTCAATTCGACTGGCATCAATACCTTGGGAAATAATGTAATCCCTAGAAGCTTTTGCTCTGCGGTCAGAAAGCTTTTTGTTGTAGTGCATGTTACCTCTTGCATCCGTATGGGATTCAATCTTGATAACCATGTCAGGATGTTCCCTAAGCGCATCTACCAATTTATCTAGCTCTATTGAAGCATCATCTCGGATAACGGATTTATCAAAGTCGAAATAGATGTTGTTTGGTTTCAGCTTAAGAACACCTACTTCTTCTACAATCTAATCTTACAATTTTTGAAACGCAATCTCAACATCGGTGTTTTCACGCGCAATAATGGTTTGTTGGTTATCCACATAGAAGTTGGTCTTGGTTTTCACGATATACTGTTGGCCTTCTTCCAAATTGTCCAACACGAATTTACCTTCTTCATCCGTCTGTACCTTCGTAATGAGCTGTTCTTCGGTTTCGTTCCAAATCTCTACATCAACTCCTGTTAAGACATCTTTGGAGATTTCATCCTTAACCGTACCCGTAATCTGGAACATTTTCGTTGCTACAGGAACAGCATCTCTAAATCCGTAGATGTCATCATCTCCTTTTCCACCATCGCGATTGGAGGCAAAGTAGCCCAAACCGGTCTTTTCTTGGAAAACATAAGAGAAGTCATCCTTATTACTATTAATAGGCCTCCCTGCATTTTTAACTTTGGAGAATTGTTCATCGCTAATTTGCGCATAGAAAATGTCCAATCCACCAAGGCCTAGATGCCCATCTGAAGAGAAGTAAATCCTATCGGTGGTGGCAAAAGGAAACATTTCTCTTTCGACTGTATTTACTTCAGGCCCTAGGTTGACCGGAGATGAGTATCCACCATCCTCTAAAAGGTCTACATAGAATATATCCGTCTTTCCGATACTTCCTGGCATGTCTGAAACAAAATACAGCCGCTTCCCATCAAGACTCATGGCAGGGTGTCCGGTAGAATAATTATCACTATTAAAAGGAACTTCTTGTACTTCACTCCATTCGCCATCTACCTTTTGGGATCGATATATTTTTAGGTGATTGACACCTTTTTTATCTCGTTTGAGTTTTCGCTTGTAGTTGTTTCTGGTAAAAAACATGGTCTCACCATCAGGTGAAAAAGTAGCACCTGCTTCATGGAATTTAGAATTTACAGCGTCTGATATCCGAGCCGGATTTTTGAAATCCATAAGGATGGAATCAATTTCAGCCGTGTACAAATCCAGAAAAGGTTGATTGTTTCGTCTATCAATTTTGGATTTGTTGCCTTTGTTTTCCCTAGCGGAAGCAAACACAACTTCTTGGTCTCAGTAAAAAGTAGGCCCAAAATCCGAATATTTAGAATTGATTGGAAGATTGTACACCTTTAGATTTCTTTTGGTGTTCAAGATTTCATCCAACTTGCTTTCCAATACCTCCGGAGAAGCCTGTTCTTTCGCCGAGCTGCTTTCTGCATCCATCGTTCGATTGTACAAACGCGAAATCCTTTTAGACCTAGCATACTTGCCAGTTCCCTTAAGGGCGTTCATGTATCGGAACAGATTCTCTGAGTCCATTTGCTCATCATAGCGGTCGTATAAAATGGAATACCAATGATGGGCCCGGTTCATGTTGGTCGTATAGTAATGCGCATCGCCCGCTCGTTCCAACAATGAAAAGGTATAGGTTTCTTCGCCTTTGGCCAAGGCCATCTCATAGTATTCCGCGGCTTTGGCGTACCACATTTTATCAAAAAAGTAATTGGCTTTCTGAACTAATTTACTCTTATTGATAGGGTCTTTGCGTTTTACTTTGGTTTCTTCCTCTACAGCATTCACATCATCGTCATAAAAAATTTCGATACGTGAAATGGGTCTATCCGCATCGATGGTGACATTCTGCTGAAAACGTTCGTCTTCTTGCCCGAAAGCCATATGAACAACGGATATACCGAAGAGTATGTAAAAGAATAAATTGTGTTTTTTCATGGCCATGAGGTTAGAAGAATCTGGGTGATTTAAGTCGATTTAGTCGGTTTAGAATGCTATAACGCAAGAAAATTTCGTGCGTCCCGCTATTGTAATTGTTGAGTTCGTTTACGTTGAAATCATAGGCATAGCCTAGATTGAACCTATCGCTAATTTGGAAGCTGAACAAACCACTAATGGATTCGTCCCATCTATAATTAACGCCAAAATTCAGTTTTTCGTACAGCAAGAAGTTAGACGAGATATCTACAGCAACTGGTGCACCGAAAACCTGCTTAACGAAAAAGGAAGGTTTGAACTTGAGGTCTGCATTGAGATCAAATACATATCCTCCAATAATAAAAAGGTGAATTTGCTCGGTAGCCTCGGCTTCTTGAATTTCATCGTAGTGCTGATTGGTCAAAAAGTTTGGTGTAGAAACTCCGAAATACGAATTGTCGGTGTAGAAAAAGGCACCCGCGCCAATCGAGGGTAATATCTTCCCTTCAATGTTTTGGTTGAAAACGGCCTCTTCGTCTCGAAATCGTCCCTTGGACCAATCTAAACTGAAGAATCGAATACCAGCTTTTAAACCAAGAGCGAGTCGATGCCCTCTATTGTTCAAAATAAGTTGGTGGGCGTAGTTTCCATCGATATAGGTTTCTTCAGATGGACCCAAACCATCTTGTACAATGGAAAGTCCCAAGCCATCAAATTTTCCTACTGGTGTATCAATACCAAAGGTCATGGTTCTGGGTGAACCATCAATTCCAGCCCACTGGTCCCGGTATAAAGAGGTAATCGTGGCAAAAACACGAGAACCTGTGTAGGCAGGATTTACCGTCATGGTATTGTATTGGTAATGCGTTACCTGAGGATCTTGCTGCGCCTGGCTGGTAAACGCCGCAAGCAACAAGAATAAAACAGTTGGTATTTTATAGGTCAAGGTCATGATTTTTCTTATCTGGTTATGTACAGCCATCCGGTCTTGGTTTTGGTTTGTCCATCGCCATATTGTAAAATGTAATAGTACGTTCCGACGGGTAGCTTCTCGCTTGAACTAAAGTTCATGGAGTTTTGCGTGGTTCCGCTCCAGTCGTTGTTGTAGTTTTTGGCTTCGTGGACTTTGGTTCCCCATCTGTTAAAAATTTGTAGCATGTTATTGGGGTACTGGTCAATACATTCAATAAAGAATACATCATTCAGACCGTCTTCGTTTGGTGTAATTTCATTGTAGACCGTCAAACACTCGGATTGCGTAATTGCCAAAGTAGCTTCATCGCGGTCGTTGGCCATATTTGGGTCTATTTGGTCAACATATATCAGCTCGGCGACATTTACATAGTCCTCTGTTTCCGTAACGTTTACAGTAATTTCAAGTGAAGTTGAAGCTCCAGGAGCAATACTTGGGATATCCCAAGTGCTGGTCACTTCATCATAGCTGCCTGATTGTGCTGTGGATGAAACATACTCGTAACCGCCTGGCAACTCATCTTCAATACCAATATTGGTAGCTTCATAGGAGCTGTTATTGGTCACTTGAATGGTAAAGATTACCGTATCGCCAAAGAACGATTCTGTTTTATCTACGGTCTTTACAACTTCCAAATCCACGGTTGGTGTGTCGATAGAGAAGCTAACTTCATCATCTTCGCTTTGATCACCATCGTCATTTCCAGGAGTTGAATCTGGATCAAACATATCTGAAGTTGTGACTTCAGCTACATTACGATACTCGTCCACAGAATTGGTTGGAGCATTTACGGTAACTTCATAACTCACCACTTGCGTTCCAACAGAAACGGTACCAAAGGACCAAGTAATGGTATTACCTGTTATTACTCCTCCGTTGTTCACGGTTCCCAATGTATAGCCTATCGGGAGCGTATCTACTATGGTAACGTAGGTAGCCAATCCTGGGCCACTGTTTTCGAGAGTAAGTTCAAATACAACAGTGTCTCCAGCGTTGGGCATGGTAAGGGAGCCACCACTTAGTGTTTTGGTTAGACTTAAATCTGCAGGGATTAAAGTAATCGATGTCCTATCCTCGTCATCTTCGCTTTGATCTCCATCATCATTATTTGGAGTGGAATCTGAATCAAACTGGTCGGCTTGCATGATTTGTGCTGTGCTGACATATTCATCCGTCAAGTTTGCAGGAATGTTTACGGAGACGTCAAAGGTCAATACCGTTGTAGTTCCACTTGGGACGGTCAATCCTGACCAAACGATAGTATTTCCACTTTGAACTCCTCCGTTATTCACGGCACTGACAGTAAATCCAGAAGGAATATTGCTTTCCACTGTAACGCCAGAAGCGTCATTTGGACCATTATTGGCAATAGATAAAGTCAAAGTCAAAATATCACCAGGGTTCGCATCGGTATCCGAAATGGAATAGGTAAGCTCCAAATCAGCTACTTGTGGTATGGTTAACGCGCTGTCTTCATCATCTTCGCTTTGATCTCCATCATCATTATTAGGAGTCGAATTCGGGTCGTAGTGCGCAGCATTGGTTACTTGTGCAATGTTTTCGTATTCACCAGCAACATTGGTTGGTGCATTAACAGAGGCAACAAGGTTGATACTTACTGAAGTTCCTACAGGAATGGCTGGAAGTGTCCAGTCTCCCGAGGTGTTATTGTACGTTCCATTGGCAGCAGAACCCGTATCTGAAACAAAAGTGTATCCTGCAGGAAGCATGTCATTCACAATAGTCCCCGCTGGAGCATCAATAGGTCCAGCATTATCTACTGTAAGGATAAACGTTACATTATCTCCTACGTTCGGATTTGCGTTGCTAACTGTTTTTCCTAAACTTAAATCTGAGGTAGGAGCAACAGTAATAGTTACACTGTCGGTATTCTGACAACCATTGAGATCAGTTCCGATTACAGTATAGGTGGTATCGGTTAATGGAAATACGGTATCTCCATCAGTTACGCCGTTATCCCAAACATAATTGTCTGCTCCAGATCCTGTAAGTGTAACAGGTTCTCCGGCATTGATGGCAAGGGTTGTCGCATTGGCTACAACAACAGGCAGTGCATTGATGGTCACGTCGATTTGTGCACGTGGCCCTTCACAACCATTGGCATTGGTCTGCGACACGTAATACGATGTCGTTCCCGCTGAAGCGGTGGAAGGAGTAGGTGCGGTGGCACTTCCGGTCCCTCCGGTTGAAACGGTATACCACAACAGGTTCGTTCCCGTGGCGGCCAGGGCCGAAGCGGTGTCCCCTTCACAGTACACCACTGGCGATGTCACGCCAGGTGCGGTTGGCAATGGGTTCTGTGTTATGGTGATGGCGGTACGTGTACTACTGGTACACCCGTTCACGGTATTCCTTGTTTCGGCATAGAATGTATTGGCCCCTGATGAGAGGCTGGCCT
>CALBPG010000208.1 GCA_937899065.1 uncultured Allomuricauda sp. | reverse complement strand
GCCATGCATGTTGAAGCACCTGTCCCTTCAGATTTTTATTTAGAGTTGATGCAATGTAAGTTTGGAATACTGCAACGAATAGGTAAAAAGGCTGAAGCATATGATTATCTCTACGAAATACTTCGTTATCCGGTAATACCTGAAATAACTGAGAAGGAAAAGGTGCAAGAAATACGCGAAGAGCTAAAAGTGCGATTTGAGTCGGTTTTGCTCAGTGATGATTATAACAGATACTTGGAGGAAAGCAAGAACAAATCTTAACGTGGATAACTCGTAAAAACTCTGTTTTTTGAAACAGTCGTTCTTCCCTATTTTTATCTATTCTTTTTTTTCTAGCTGACTGTATTTATGTACTTGATTTTCGATACTGAAACTACTGGTCTTCCCAAACGTTGGGATGCCCCCATTACCGACACGGACAACTGGCCGCGATGCGTTCAAATCGCATGGCAGTTGCATGATGAATTGGGAAATCTGGTTGAACATCAAGATTATTTGGTTCGCCCTGATGGTTTCAATATTCCATATGAATCAGAACAAGTACATGGTATTTCCACAGGACTAGCAGAACAACAGGGTGAAACTCTTGAGGTGGTTTTCGAGCGTTTTAACGAAGCACTTCACAAAGCAACCTTTGTAGTTGGCCAAAATGTTGGGTTTGATGTCAACATCATGGGATGCGAATTCCACAGGATGTCAGTTAAAAATTCTTTGGCAGAACTTCCTGTTTTGGATACCTGTACGGAGCATACCGCACAGCTTTGTCAAATACCCGGAGGCCGAGGTGGAAAATTCAAGCTTCCGACCCTGACCGAGCTTCACCAATATTTGTTTGGCGAACCTTTTGCTGAGGCACACAATGCCACGGCGGATGTCGAGGCCACGACTCGCTGTTTTTTGGAATTGGTCCGCAGAAAACAGTTTTCTACCAAAGAACTCGATGTTCAACCGGATTATTTCCAACGCTTTTCAGAAGCCAACCCCAAAGAAATTCAACTCATTGGGTTAAAGCATCTGAACCTGAAAAAGGCTTCCGCCGAAATTGCAAAAGCACTTCAGAACATTCAAGTCGAGGTAATTTCCGAAGCGGAAATCCATGAAAATGCCGCCTCGATTGCAGAAGCTCCTTTTGCGCATTTGCACAACCATTCCCAGTTTTCGGTACTGCAATCCACAATTAACATCAAAGATTTGGTAAAGGCGGCGGCTAAAGATGGGATGACCGCAGTAGCATTGACCGATCATGCCAACATGATGGGCGCTTTTCATTTCGTAAAAGAAATCACAGCCCACAACAAAAAAGTCAGTGAAGAAAACATTGCCTTAATCGAACAAGGGGAAACCCCAGAACAAAACGAAATCAAACCCATTATTGGTTGTGAGTTTTACGTTTGTGAAGACCACACCAATAAAAATGTAAAGGATTATGGCTATCAAATTGTTTTGTTGGCCAAAAACAAAAACGGCTACCTCAACCTTTGCAAGATGTCTTCCATCGCTTACACGGATGGCTTTTACTACGTTCCACGAATCGATAAGAACATCATCGAACAGTATAAAGAAGATGTAATTGCACTTACTGGAAATTTGTATGGGGAGGTCCCGAACAAGATTCTTAATGTTGGGGAGAAACAAGCCGAAGAAGCCCTACTCTGGTGGAAATCCCAATTTGGAGACGACCTCTACGTCGAAGTGATGCGACATGGCCAAGAGGATGAAGACCGGGTCAATCAAGCGCTGATTCCCCTGGCTAAAAAGCATTCTGTAAAACTAGTTGCTACCAACAACACTTATTATTGCGAACAGAAGGATGCCGAAGCACATGACATCTTGTTATGTGTAAAAGATGGCGAAAAACAATCCACACCCATAGGACGGGGTCGAGGCTATCGCTACGGATTGCCCAACCAAGAGTATTTCTTTAAGTCTTCCGAAGCGATGAAAGCCCTGTTCAAAGATGTGCCTGAAGCCATTTTGAACGTTAAGGAAATCATCCAAAAAGTAGAACCCTTTGAATTGGCCCGCGACGTAGTGTTGCCCAAGTTTTCAATCCCCGAAAACTTTATGGTGGCTGAGGATTCTCAAGATGGCGGAAAACGGGGTGAAAACGCTTATCTAAAATATATTACCTACAAGGGTGCGGAATTCCGATATGGCACCATCACGGATGAAATTACGGAGCGTATTGATTTTGAGCTCAAAACCATCGAAAACTCTGGATATCCAGGGTATTTTCTCATTGTAGAAGACTTTATTCGCGAAGCACGTAACATGGGAGTATCAGTTGGACCGGGGCGTGGTTCCGCTGCCGGGTCGGTAGTAGCCTACTGCTTGGGCATTACCAATATTGACCCCTTGAAGTACGATCTCCTTTTCGAGCGGTTTTTGAATCCAGACAGGGTATCCATGCCCGATATCGATATTGATTTTGATGATGAAGGACGGGGTAAAGTCATGGATTACGTAATCAACAAATATGGTGCGAGTCAGGTGGCGCAAATCATTACCTATGGCACCATGGCCGCTAAGTCCTCCATTCGCGATACCGCTAGGGTACTGGACCTTCCTTTGAATGATGCAGACCGCATTGCTAAGCTCATTCCCAACATGGGAAAACTGCATAAAATCTTTGGAATGGAACCTTCTGAACTCAAGAAGAAATTCCGCTCCGACGAACTGGAAAAAGTCAATGAGCTACTGAATATTTCTGAAGGAGATGATTTGGAAGGACAGACGGTAAAAATGGCGCGCGTTCTTGAGGGTTCTTTACGAAATACCGGAATTCACGCTTGTGGGGTTATCATCACCCCAGATGACATCACCAACTTTGTACCAGTAGCTACGGCAAAAGATTCAGATCTGTATGTGACGCAGTTCGATAATTCCGTTGTTGAAAGTGCCGGGCTGCTGAAAATGGACTTTTTGGGACTTAAAACCTTGACCCTAATCAAGGATACGGTCAAAATTGTTAAGGCGCGAACCGGAGTGGAATTGGTTCCAGATGATTTTCCATTGGACGATGAAAAGACTTATGAACTTTTTCAACGCGGCGATACCGTAGGGATATTCCAATATGAATCACCCGGGATGCAAAAGCACATGAAACACCTAAAACCCACGGTGTTTGATGACCTTATTGCCATGAATGCCTTATATCGTCCAGGCCCAATGGAGTACATTCCTAGCTTTATTGCTCGGAAACATGGCGAAGAAGAAATCACCTATGACCTTCCAGAAATGGAAGAAAACCTTAAGGAAACTTATGGGATTACAGTATACCAAGAGCAAGTGATGCTCCTCTCTCAAAAACTCGCAGGATTCTCCAAAGGTGATGCCGATGTACTTCGAAAAGCCATGGGGAAAAAGATTTTTGCCGTACTGCAAAAAATGAAACCCAAGTTTTTGGACGGCGGTGAAAAAAATGGGCATCCTAGAGATGTCTTGGAGAAGATTTGGAAAGATTGGGAAGCTTTTGCCTCCTATGCCTTTAATAAAAGTCACTCCACCTGCTATGCGTTTATCGCGTATCAAACCGCCTACCTAAAGGCCCACTACCCCGCCGAATACATGGCAGCCGTACTTTCCAACAATATGAACGACATCAAACAGGTGACATTCTTTATGGAGGAGTGCAAACGGATGGGCTTGGAAGTATTGGGTCCCGATGTAAACGAATCTTACTATAAGTTTGCGGTAAACCAAAACAATGCGATTCGTTTTGGAATGGGTGCCATTAAAGGTGTAGGGCGTTCTGCAGTGGAAACCAGTGTTGAAAATAGAAAAGAAGATGGCCCATTCCGGTCTGTTTTCGACTTAGCAAAACGAGTAGACTTAAGATCCGCCAATAAAAAATCCTTTGAAAACCTTGCGCTCGCTGGCGGATTCGATTCCTTTGGTGATACGCACCGTGCGCAGTACTTCCACCATGAGGGCGACAGCATTACCTTTTTGGAAAAAGCCATCAAATACGGTGCAAAATTTCAAGAAAATGAGAATTCTTCCCAAGTAAGTCTCTTTGGAGAATCGAGCGAGGTTCAAATTCCAGAACCTGTTGTTCCTCCTTGTGAAGATTGGGGTACCATGGAAAAACTCCGCCGTGAAAAGGAAGTAGTGGGTATCTATATCTCAGGACATCCTTTGGACGATTTCAAAAAGGAAATCAAGGCATTTTGCAATAGTTATGTCTCTGCATTCCAGGAATTGGACAATTACATCAACCGTGAACTTACCGTAGCAGGGGTTATCACCGATGTGCAGCATCGCATCTCCAAAAATGGAAAAGGCTGGGCCGCTTTTACCTTGGAAGACTACACAGATTCGTATGAGTTTCGAATCTTTGGGGAGGAATATTTAAAGTTCAGGCACTTTCTCATGATCAATTCCTTTATACACCTTAAGGCTTATGTGAAAGAAGGATGGGTAAATCGAGAGACCGGCAAAAAGGGTGACCCTAGAATACAGTTCAACGATTTCAAGCAGTTGCAGGATGTTATGGATTCTTACGCAAAAAAATTGACCATCAAACTGGACATTGCTCGTCTGCAAGAGACGCGAATCCAGATTCTAAAGCAAACCTTGAAATCACACCAAGGAGACCACCCTTTAAATTTTATAGTGTACGAAATGCAAGATGAGATAAAATTGAACCTGTCCAGCCGTAAGCAAAAGGTTAAAATCAATAGTGAGTTATTGAACATTTTAGAAGAACAAGAAATTCATTACAAACTCAATTAAATTCTACTTTGTGTGATTTTGCATCGAGCATTTCCCTTTAAAAAAATTGTCGTCGGTGCACTATTACTTCTAATTTACTTTGTGACGTACCAATGTAAGAATCCTAATATAGCTTCGGATTATTATGACATTGAACCTATAGCTGTTCACAAAAATGGCCAAGCTTTCGCAGGTTCTACTTCCTGTATTCCATGCCATTCGGATATTTATGAAACCCATCTAAAAACCGCTCATTTCAATACGTCGACCTTAGCTGACTCGACAACCATTAAAGGAAGTTTCGAAGTAGGTAGAAACACGCATGTTCTAAACAACCGAGTTGAATTCAAGATGATGGAAACGGATTCGGGATTTTATCAGAAAGCGAACTTTATCCATAACCAATTGGAACTCTTCAATCTGAAAATGGATGTGGTCATTGGCTCTGGTACAAAAGGGCAATCCTATTTGAATTGGAAGGGCGATGAACTTTTTCAAATACAAACTTCGTACTTCACCCCTACGGATAGTTGGACTCGAAGTCCAGGATTAAAAGAAATCCGTTCGCCAAGACCTGTAGTTGCCAGATGTTTAGAATGTCATGCGACCTATGCGAAAAACACCAACATTGATGGATTCGGAAATCAATTTGACAGAAACCAAATGATATATGGAATTGATTGTGAACGTTGTCATGGGCCCTCTGCCGAGCACGTAAACCATCACCACAATAATCCCAACCAAGAAGCTTCGAAACATATGACGCAATTCCAATCACTTACCCGACAGCAACGTTTGGATGCTTGTGCCCTGTGCCATTCGGGTGGAAGAGAACCCATTCAACCCCCATTCAGCTTTCTGGTTGGAGATAACCTTATCGAATTTTCAACCCCTGAAGTAAACGATTCCAATACTCCTTTGGATGTACACGGTAACCAGTACGAATTATTGACCAAGAGCAGTTGTTTCAAGAGCAGTGGAACTATGGACTGTATTACATGCCATGACCCTCATAAAAATGAAAGAGGTGATACGGAGGCTTTCAACCAAAAGTGTATTTCATGTCATACTTCGCCAAAAGTTACCTGTACAGCTGAAGTGATGACTCGAAACACAAAAATGAACAACTGTGTTTCCTGTCACATGCCCTTGTTTCCTTCATCAACAATGGTTATGCAATTAGATAGCATCAAAACCGCCGTGGAAGTACGCACACATTTAATAGACATATACCCTTAAGAATCAAATGATAACCCATAGAACCAAACAATAGAGCCATAGGTAAAAGGAATACTGTCCAAGTAAGGAATGTGACCTTTAATTGACTAAATTTGCGAATATTAAATACAGAGCAATGGCACTAGAAATAACAGATTCAACTTTTGAAGACGTCGTATTAAAAAGTGATAAACCCGTAGTCGTAGATTTTTGGGCGGCATGGTGTGGTCCTTGTCGAATGGTGGGACCAATCATTGACGAGGTCAGCAGCGAATATGAAGGTAAAGCAGTTGTAGGTAAGGTCGATGTAGACGCGAACCAACAATTTGCAGCAAAATATGGGGTACGAAACATCCCGACCGTATTGGTTTTCAAAAATGGAGAGATTGTAAATCGTCAAGTAGGCGTATCTCCCAAAAAAGCATACACCGACGCTATCGAGGCGGTGCTGTAAAAAGAAAATTATTTCATCTTATAAAAGGTTTGGCATACGCCAGACCTTTTTTGTTTTATATTGGGGTATGGATGTACGTTCCGCCCTATCTCAGGCTTCCCTTTTCAAAAATCTTGAACTGCTTGCGCACCAAATCGTAGAAGGTTTCATAAGCGGCATCCATAAAAGTCCATTCCACGGGTTTTCAGCAGAGTTTGCAGAGCATAAGATTTACAATCCCGGTGAAAGCACTAAGCACATGGATTGGAAACTCTTCGCCAAAACAGATAAACTTTTCACCAAACGATATGAAGACGAAACCAATCTCAGATGCCACATGATTTTGGACAACTCCTCTTCCATGTACTATCCAGAAGTTACACAGCCTACACTCAACAAACTGAACAAAATCAGTTTTGGGGTGTTGGCCATTGCGGCTTTAATGCAACTACTTAAAAAACAACGTGACGCCGTCGGTTTGAGCATCTATTCGGACACCTACACCTTTCATGCCGCTGAGAAAAACAGTGAACGCCATTTTCAGATGTTGTACTCCAAATTGAACAGTGTGGTACGCGAACCCTCGAAAAACAAGGGTACCAAAACCTATACCTATCTGCACCAAATTGCAGAAAAGATGCATCGCAGAAGTTTGTTATTCGTTTTCACCGATATGTTCCAAACTGATACCGATTTGGAAAATCTTTTCGAAGCGCTGAAACATTTGAAATACAACAAACATTCTGTAGTGCTTTTTCATTTGCTGGATGCCAAACATGAGATTGACTTTGATTTCGAAAATACCCCAAAGCGTTTTTTTGATGTCGAATCCGACAAGCACATTGATTTATATGCGGACAGTGTTAAGGCAGACTACCGTTCGGCTATTGAATCGTATAGCAACGAGCTCAAGCTAAGATGCGCACAATATAAAATACGGTACAACCAAGTAGACATCAACGCTGACTTTTCACAAGTATTGAACACCTTTATGATTGAGCGGCAAAAATTTGGCTGAGTTCATTTTGCTTTTTTGACAAAATGTTTTGTTCAAGTCCTTCAAGAATGTATATTTGCACTCGCTTTAAAAAAGCATGAACAAGATTTGAATCCCGCTGTTGCGGGGGTCCGCCATAGGCGGATAAAATCATTGGTCTGGTAGTTCAGTTGGTTAGAATACCTGCCTGTCACGCAGGGGGTCGCGGGTTCGAGTCCCGTCCAGACCGCCAGTAATAGCAAGGCTTCCGAGAGTTAACACTTTTGGAAGCCTTTTTTTCTGCACACTTTCTGCACACTTTTTTGTTAAAATTGAAATTTTAACATTCTTTGGGTCAAATAACCTCATTTTCGGTCAATCCTTATTAGAAAACACCATTTTTAGGGCTTTTGCTCATTAAAACAAACCATTCCCTCAGTATAGTTTTCATGTATTCTCGTATTGTTATAGCTTTTATAATTAACGAGAAATAAGGCACAATAATTGATACTTATTTTTAATATGGTCTGACCAATAGATAAAGCATAGCCCCAATTCGATATTGATTTGCCCTACAATGGTTACTAACGCTTAAAGGTCAGCTTATGGAACTACAACTACTATCTCAAGAACTTTCAGAAGAATTAGCTAGGATTGAATCAATAACCGGAGATATGGTCAAAAGGTGCGATCTCTCCATTGTGCTTTGCCGAAATCTCTTGACCAAAATGAAACGGTATGTTTCCAAAGAATCGTTTTCAAGTATAGAAAGTGAAATCTACTTTTTTAAGAATACCAAGCAAGTGTCTTTAAGTAATCTGGTGTACTTCTTTGAATTAAAGTCATTCGAAGTAAACTTTCCAAAAGGTGATGATGTCAATAAGAAAAAATATACGAGCAGGAAGCTTAAGAAACTGAACACTTTCTTCTCGCAAAATTTAGACTTCATACAATACATCAATCAAGGAAAAGACTATCTGGATGATCATTATTTTACTCGCGAGTATTTCAACGAGTTCAATATCACTCACGCCAAATATTATTTTAGAGATCCTGATTTCAGCACCTCGCATGACCTATTATTGGCCAAGTTAACAGCCAATCGAAGATTGATATCCTACTTAGACCTTAGGTTAAAAAATATAGGTCAAATTAATGGACACAAGACGAATTCCTCAAACAGGTTGAATTGGACAGCCAGTAAAACTGATATGACGGAATTGGCGTATGCCCTTAAAAGTAGTAGGGCAATAAATCAGGGCAAGGTCAGTGTTAAAGAGATTGTACACGCTCTTGAGAATGTATTTCATTTTAACTCGGGAGACCCCTATCAAAACTATGGTGATATAAGAATCAGGAAAAAGAGTCGTACCAAGTTTTTGGATGATTTGACCATTAATCTTCTTTCTAATCTAGACTAAGGAGATCAATAAAATTCATCACAATTCATCTGCCATAGAGTGTTAAAATTTCACCCAACTTGGGTACACCTTGTGAATTTTATTTTTCCAACCAATTCATATTTGCTTAGTAATTAAAACTAAGAGATATGCCAGCAAGTATAGTTACGTCGGATGATTTGGAAAGGCTAAAAGAAGAAATGCTTTATGAAATCAAAGAGATCTTAATCAAATATGAACGCATTACGATAGATCGATGGATAAAGTCGGGAAAGGTTATGGACAAGTTGGAAATAAGCCCGGGCACACTCCAAAATTTTAGGATTAACCAAACAATTCCTTTTACCAAGTTGGGCGGTATCATTTATTATGATGAAACCAAGATCAATGAAATCATGGTCAAGAATGAAACCAAATCAAAAATTTTGTTACCATGAAGATAGCGTCTTACAATTTTCAGAACATTTTCTATCGGCATATAGATTTGGTACAATGTTATCGTACAAAACGTCTACCGGATTGGAAAGAAGAATTTGAATACATCCAATTAAAAAGATGCA
>CALBPG010000207.1 GCA_937899065.1 uncultured Allomuricauda sp. | reverse complement strand
TCGTCTAATGATGAGCAAGCGCTCTCAAGAGAAAGTCAATCTTTGACTTCTTTTGCCGAAAGACATATTGGACCGTGTTCTGATGATGTGGCAAAGATGTTAAAGGTTTTAGGCTTTGAGAATCTGGAGCAATTAATTGATATTGATAATTTCCCCAACCTCCGTCTCCGGAAGCTGTAATTTCTCCAAAACCAGGGACATTACAAGTAACCTCAGTGGTTTGAACCGCATCTACCAAAAGTGCACGGTCCGGCGAACGAACGGTGGTTACATTACTTACCACGTCACAGAATGGTGTATCCAATGCTTCAACGCGAACAACAAGATTTCCGGCCGGTAGGCCTGTAATTATTTCCGGAGTATTGATAGGTGCAGTGGTATCAAAGCTTCCCGTTACACCAGTAGAGGTTTCAACCCCTGCATTATCCCGCATGAATACTTCGTAATTGTACTGGCCTGTATAGTTATTGACTTCGATGCTTATTTCGCCGTCACTACCATTGAAACAGGTAACCGGCTGCACCTCAGCAATTATGGCTTCGATGGTGTTGTATTCTGGCATGGTCACTGTTGGCGTGAGGTAGGTACATCCACCGCTTCCAATATCGGTCACCGCAAAAATGTAGTCCCCAGGAGTTGAAATATCCCAAGTTACGCGGTCCGTTCCTCCAGAATTTCTGGCAGGTTCTGAACCGAGAGGAAGAATCTCTACTTCGTAATTGCCAGGACCTTCATTAATAATAATGTCTATAGAACCTGGGGCCACCCCTGTACCGGATGCATCACAGGTAATTTGATTGACATTAAAACTGAACGTAATATCCGTTGGGGTATTAATCGTAACTGTTGCGGTTTCCTCACAACCATTTTGGTCTCTAGCAGTAAGGATAATAGTTTGATTGGTTCCGTTATCAATTACCTCGAACATGTTGCTTGTTTGGAAATTGGTCCCATCGAACTGAGGGGTACCATCATTCATACTATATGTATAAGGCGCTGTACCTGTCGGAGTACCTGAACCATCCCCATTGCTATCAGTAAAGATGGTAATCGTAGCTGTGCTGAACTGATTGCTGGCTGGATTACAAGTGAAATCGGTATTAATGGCATTCGTCAGTAGTTGGGTAGGTTCAGAAATAACAATATTTCCAGAACGGTCCGTACAACCTCTGTTGGAAACCACTTCCACTTGGTACGTTCCAGGACCCAAACCATCAAATAAAGAAGAACCTTGTGGTCCTGCTACGACAGTTGTAGTTGCTCCATCATACAAAATGAAAGATAAAGGGGTATCCGTATCCGTGCCGGGTTGCAATTCTACTGAAATGGTTCCGTCACTGGCACCGTTACAGGTTACATCCGTATCTGGAGTAGCGGTAATAACCGGTGTATCTACCGTAGACACATTTACAATGGCTTGGTCAGAACAAAGTGGCGCAGTATTGGAACTCAAATCCGTTACTAAAATATTATAGTCTCCGGGCAAGACCCCAGTAAATACATTAGTACTTTGAGCAGGACCAATATTAGCTAAAGATCCCGCATCACGAAGTTGATATTCAAAGTTACCACTACCCCCAGTAGTATTTACGGTAATGACTCCATCACCGGCATTACAAGTAGGGAAAGAGGTAGCGTCAGCCGTAATCGCAAAGAAATCAAATACGTCTGCGTTCACACTAGTGGTACATCCGTTGCCATCGCGGATGGTGATAACATAGCTTCCTGGATTCGGTACTACAAAGTTTGGACTGTCTTGGAATCCACTACCAATATCGTATTGGAAGGTCGTTTCTGGTGCAGGTCCTGTCGTCAAAGGCGCAGTTACATTGATTTGATAACCACTTGTTGCAGTACACTGGTTGATAACGTCAATGGTTGGGGTGGGCACACCTGGGTCTTGGTCAACCGTTTCAGTTACAAAAGCCAAACAACCGTTGGCGTCTCTTACATAAAAATCATAATCCGTAGGATAAGGTCCTGCAATTTCAAAAGTAGTATCTGTGGTGAAGGTACTTGGCGCGGGGTCTCCTGTGGGAACAAAAGCATATTCATACGGTCCCGTGCTTCCAAAACCTCTTACCGTAATAAGCGCGTCGGAGTTACAGGTTGCATTAACATTACTATCAATACTGATTTGTGGATTGTTTATACCAATAAACACCAAAGTACTCGCACTACAACCAGAGTTTGTGTCTTGAACAATAATCTGATAATTCGCCGGAGGCAATCCAGTGAAGGAATCAGCAAATGGAATAGGTTCCGTAATATAAACGGTGGGGCCTGAAATTGTAGCTCCAGTATCCGTATTTTGCAAGGTTACCGTAAAATCTGCTGGGCTTGGCGCAATTCCAGTAATTTCATAGTTGATGCTTCCGCTATTGGATAGTCCACAGGAAGCAGAGCTTGCCGTAGCGTTGACCGTAACCGGATTGGTAGCAGAAATCGGGTCAATTTGTTCAATATAGGTACATCCTAGTGCATCTCGAACTTCCACAAAATAGGTGACTCCAAAGGTTACTTGACCTGTGAAATCATAAACATCCCCACCCGAAGTAGCAGGCTGGAAGACAGGGTCTCCCACCAATCTAAACTCATACGGAGCTGTTCCTCCTGTTGCTCTTACCCGATAGGTAAAGGCAGAACCAGAACATACTGGTGGTGGTGCATCCAACGGAATCAAATCCAATGCGTTTTGATCTATGATGAATTCATCCCTATCCTCACACCCTTGGGAATCCCTTGTCACCACGGTATAGTTACCGATAGGCAGGTTAGGGAAATTAACCGTAGTACTTGCAGTGGCAGTAGAACTCGCTACAAGTGTTCCACTGGCATCGTACAATTCGTAGTCAAACGGGCCTGTTCCGTTGTTGATGGTGGTAGAAGCAGAACCTTCTACCGCTCCAGCAGAACAAACCGCATTGGTTGGGGTAACTGTAGCATCCAATGGGTCACTGGTTCCTATCGTCACATCATATACCGGACTCACACAGCCACGGCTATCACGAATCACAAATCCGGTTTGCAATCCTGGACCGTATCCTGAGAAAACATTTGTACTACTAAATGTAGCACCACCGTCATTACTGTATTCGTATGGAGGTACCCCTTGAGTAGTATCAGGAATCAGTTCAACGATACCACTGGTAAGATCACCACATTGCGTATCCGTTCCCACTACCGTACCCGCAATGGTTTCAGGTGGTGTAATGGTTACTACATTGGATTCCGTCGTACATCCTTGACTATCCGTTACCAAAAATTGGAAGGTGGTATCTGCGGTAATGGAACCATCATTTGGGATATCGTACACAAAGAAATTTCCTGTAATGTTCGTATTGTTAGAGGTATATGGGGCTCCGTCAATGCTTACTTCATAAATGTCGTAGTCTCCACCAGAGGTATATCCATTGCTGATATTCACTCTAATTTGGGCAGGCGGTCCTGCACAATCCAACTCACGGATAATCGTAGCGTTGGCCTGTACTTGCGGCTCAATCGTGCGGGTTACCGTATCACGACAATCGTTGCTATCAACTACTTCAATGATATAGGTGCCTGGTGTCAATCCAGAAAAAGTGTTACTTCCGCCAAGAGCTCCACCGTTAATGCGGTATTGATATGGTGCAGCGCCACCAGCGGCGGTAACTACAAGCGTCGCAGCGGTAAAGTTATCATAACAAAAGTCAGATGCGCCTAAATCCAAGGTCAATGTTGGGGCATCCAAACGCGTTAACGTAAATGAATCCGTAATGGTACATCCGTTAGCATCGGTTACACTAACGTCATAGTTTCCATCTTGCGATAAATTGGAGAAAACCCGTCCATTTTGAGGACCTCTAGTAGAACCATCAGGCTGGGTTAAGGTGTAACGGTTACCACCCCATCCACCGACAGTATTGACTCGTACCGCACCAATATTACCGTTTTGACAGCTCATAGCAGTAACATCCAAACTGGAAATGGCAAATGCAGTAGCAGGTTCCTCAATCGTTAATGTCGCCGTATCTACACAACTGGTTTCCTCGTCGGTTACGGTGATAACATAGTTTCCAGCAGCCAATCCTGTTAAAGGGATAATGCTAGCACTTTGTCCTGTAAAGGTGGTTCCTCCATCAATGCTGTAGCTGTAAGTAGTGTTGAACCCATCAATCAAGAATCGACCTTCACCATCAGAATCACCCACACAGGTCACCACTCTGGTCTGCTGCGCTTGTGCGCCAATGGAGCTGATATCGGTAATCGCGTAATTCTCGTCATAAGAACACCCTTCGTTATCGGTTACTCGGAAGGTATAGGTACCCAATCCCAATCCTGGGAAACTTGGGTTGGTTCCATTGTTAACAGCGCTTCCCGCAGGAGCAATAATTTCATAAGTGTAAGGACCTGTTCCACCGGTTACCGTTAAATCCAATGTTGCGGTAGTGGTCGCACAATTCAAACTGGAAATCGCAAAATCCAAGTCTGTCGGACGATTTAACGCATTGAACACAATATCTGGCAAAGGTTGAACGCATCCATTGGCATCCCGCACCAAAGGAGTATATGTACCAACACCCAAATTAGAGAACACAGGATTGGTGCTAAAGCCCGCTCCAACACTATATTCATATGGTGCTGTACCTCCCGCTATTCCACTTATGGTGATTTGTCCACCTGTTTCGTTCAAACAGGTTGGGGCACTATCTGGTGTCGCCGTAGCGCTAATCGTTGATGGCGTTCCAATGGTAGCCGTCTGCGGTGTTGTGGTACAGGTGAACGAATCTTGCTCGTACAATAAGACCACGTCATACGTACCAGGCGCAAGGTTCGAGAACACATTACTAATTTGATAATTGACACCATTGTCAATACTGTATTGGATTTCATATCCAAATCCGTTCACGATATTCACCGTAATTCGACCGTTATTGCTTCCACCACAATTGGCATCGTCTTCCGTAATGGTATATGTAGGCGGTGGAATATCCGGTACGTTTACGGAAGCGGTTCTTTGACATCCGTTGGCATCTTCTACTAAAATGGCATAAGTGGCAGGTGTTGTTACCGAGAAAGTGGTAGCCCCTGTGTAGGGAGCACTCATAGCACCTCCATCTACGCTAAAGGTATATGGACCTGTTCCTCCAGTAGTAGTCAAATCCACATCAATGGAGGTAGCCCCGCAACCAAAACTATCTGATGCCGTGGCACTTACATCAAGTGGGCTGATACCCCCACCAATTTCGATGGGTACTCCATTAATGTCATTTGTGATGGTTTCCGAGCAGTCATTGGTTTCTATTCGAATGCTGTACACTCCCGGGCTTACGTTGGCGAAGGTGTAGTTATCCGTACCATTGGGTCCGAAAGTATC
>CALBPG010000206.1 GCA_937899065.1 uncultured Allomuricauda sp. | reverse complement strand
ATTTCCTCAAAATCACAGTCCACCACTACGGTTCCGATCAATTGCGACATAGACAGAATCCGTAAGCGATAGATATTATCATCTATGCTGTAATTCTCAATCCATTTGTGCATTTCTTGGTCGATAGCCATTGGTTTGTTTTGGGTACGATGGCTGGGCAAAAGCCGGTATCCGACATAACGGAAATACAGAATCGTCAACACCAATAAAGGCAAGCCAATCAAACTAAATTCAAAGAACGAAAACCCTTCAAAGCCCTTTTCTGCCAAAGCATTGCTTACAATAATATTTGGTGGGGTTCCTGTTAATGTTAAGAGTCCACCGGTATTGGACCCAAACGCTACGGGCATCAACAACTTCGAAGGCAAGGTTCCCGCACTCCAAGAGGCGGTCACCGTTACAGGAAGTAAAGCTGCTACCGTTCCCGTGTTACTTACGAAACCGGACAGCAAACTGGACCCAAGGGTAATGATGACCAATAAGCGAGGTACACTTTTTTTAGCCCATCGCACGAAGTACCGTCCCGCAACTGCAGTCCATCCTGTACGTGCCAATCCCTCTCCAATAATAAACAAAGCGGCAATCATGATTACCGTGGTGTTGCTGAAACCGCTCAAGGTTTCCGATACTGTAAGAATACCGGTTAGATATAAGGATATCATCGACATTAAAGCCACTACATCTGGTGGGAACTTGCCCCATATAAAGAGCACAATGGTAATTCCCAGAATAATGAGGAGTGTGTACATAGTTGGTTTTAAATAGTATCCAACTCAATCCAACGCCAAGACCGGAATCTCTGAATGCAAGGTGAGCAATTTGGTCAAACGACCTTCCGAAGGGGTGCTCATAACGCTATGATTTCTGGGTAAAATGGCCAACATATCAATACCTTTTCCATTGATGTAGTCTAAAATCCCTTGTTCTATGTCTTCATTTTTTTGGAACATATGCTCTTCATAAAAGTGCTCCAAATAATACTGGAGTAAATGTTCAGTGCGTTCGCTTCCTACATTTTCGGCATAGACAGACTCTTTATAAATGGTCAACACATGAATTTTACTGTTAAAAGCGCCTGCAATGGACATCAGCATGTTTAACACTCCTTTATCCTCTACTTCTTCTTTCCCCATGACCAAGGCAATTTTCTTGGGTTCTTTAATGTCACAGCCATATGGAATCGAAATGACAGGGCAATTGGCTTCCAAAACAAGTTTAGAGGTGTTTGTAATGGCTTCATCCGTAGTCTTATCACCCATGGTTCCCATAATAATGAGGTCTGCGTTCTGGACTACCTGGGTTACCAAGATGGTTTCAATAACGTTTCCGGAAACGCAAGCCAATACCGGTTGTTTTTTTACTTTGGAATGAAAACCTCCCAAGATTTTCAAGAAGTTTCCGTTCAATTCTTTCTCCTCCCTTTCCGAAATGGGCATAACCCCCACATACAAGGCAACTACCTGACTCGACCGATTGGGTCCTACAAAATGTACGGCGTACTCCAAGGCGTTTACCGAGGCTTCTGAAAAATCGAACGGGACCAATATTTTATCTAATTTGCTCATACCACTATATTTTGAGATTTCTAATTACACTTCAAATGTAGAATGCGTTCAAAACCTAAAACATGACAGAAATCAGCTTTGTACGTATCCTCTAAAAAGGAGATTAAATGCTAGTTAATTTTATCAAGGTATCTGGCTTGTGAGGTAACAAATCCATAACTTTAGGAACATATCATTCTCAACTGTATTGTATGGATATTGTCTTAGGAGTTGACATCGGAGGAACCAAAACCAAAGTTGGATTGGTCGATGCCGATGGGCGTTGTTTGGAAAAAACGTTTTTCCGCACCAAGGAATATCCGAATCTTGATGATTACATCGAAAAACTTCAAGAGACCTGTGATGACTTACTACAGAAGGGTGGTCAAGATTTTAAGGTATTGGGGTGTGGTATTGGAGCGCCCAACGCTTCCAGTAAAAATGGTACCATTGAAAATGCAAGCAATCTACTTTGGAAAGGAACAGTCCCTTTTCTGTCCAAATTCAAGGAAAAAATAGATCTGCCCATGCGCATCATGAATGATGCGAGTGCGGCTGCCTTGGGCGAAATGCTCTTTGGAAGCGCCAAAAACATGACGGATTTCATCGCCATTACGTTGGGAACGGGTTTTGGAGCCGGAATTGTGGCCAACGGTCAACTGATTGATGGGTATGATGGTTTTGCAGGTGAACTAGGCCATGTGGATATGACCATGGGAGACGGTCGCTTGACAGGGCTAGGTGTTAAAGGTGGTTTAGAGGCTTACGTTTCTGCCACGGGACTCAAACGTACTATTATGTATATGTTGAGCAAGTATTTGGTCGACAGCCGTTTTCGAAGTATTGCTTTTAATGATTTACATGGTGAGGATATTTCACAAGCCGCGGAAGAAGGCGACCCTATTGCATTGATGTCTTTTGACTACACCGCTAAAATCATGGCACAAGCATTGGCTAATTTCACAGCTTTTACCCAACCCGAAGCGTTTATCTTGATGGGTGGTCTGACCAATAGCGGTAAATGGATAATGGACCCGTTGGAAAAGTATTTCAATGAATTCTTGCTTGAAATCTATCGAGGTAAAGTGAAGCTACTCATGTCGGGCATGGAAGGAAAAACCGCAGCGATTTGTGGTGCAGCAGCGCTAATTTGGGAACAACACAAATCTTAATCCTACGCTTACACAAGATTAACTTTAAAACTGATTTCGGTCATGTTTCTTCATGTGGGTACAGTGCAACTTTGTACCGTATTTACAACCCTAAAACATGGTCGCTACCAACCACTTCATTAAGACCCTTGTTCTCTTCTTGAGTGTAAGTATGCTTTGGATGGTTCGGGGTCAATATGAAAACGGCGATACTACGGATTCTTGGTTGGTACTCAATGGCAATCATAAAATTCACTCCAATTGGACGGTTCCTACGGTGATGATTTTGCGACATCACGATATGTTTGAAGCCTACGAATTCTCTTTTTTTCGAAGTGGCATAACGTATAGAACCGGTGAAAAATCCAGACTGGGTACTGGCTTCGCTTATTTGGACGCCAATAGCTATCAACACAATGACGTTCCCGAAAAAGCTTCTCAATTTTGGTGGTACGCTGAATACAGCCATACACTCCGCTTAAGCCGCAATAACATTTCCCAAAGACTACGACAAGAAACCCGATGGATATCTACCCCCGACCGCAGTTATGTACATCCTAGGCTGCGTTACCGAATACAATTCACTAAACACATTGGTACATCCTTTTATGTAAAATCGTTCAATGAAATTTTCTTGAATTTAGAAGGTCCACTCTTCAATCAAAATCGATTTTATATAGGGTTTGGGCAAAAAATAGCCTCAGGAACCACCTTAGATATAGGGTATCTCAAAAACCATTTTACCAGCTCACAACGCGATGTGCTTCGTGTATGCCTTTCCTTTAGAACTGATTTCACCAAGAAGGACAGGACTCCTCACCAATCTCCATAACTTATTGACTACAAACCTGATAAGTATCATATTTTCCCTCCAATAGGGTAGTTACCTATAGTATCATTAAAGCAAAGTATTATGAAACCAAAGAAAAATCCATCCGCAGACATAGGTAGAAATAGCAGTCTTTACTTCATGATTGGGCTGAGTGCCGTGCTATTTGTCATTTGGCAATCCTTCGAAATCAAAACATATGAAAAAACCTCGGAAGTTCTCGATGTAGTTCAAGTTATTGACAACATGGACGAGGACGTTCCGATGACCCAAACCGTGATGACCACACCTCCACCACCACCCCCGAAAGCACCTGCCGTAATTGAAATTATCGAAGACGTTGAGGATATCGAAGAAACGCTTATTGAAAGTACCGAAACCAACCAAGACACCTTTATTGAAGATGCTATTGTGAGGGTTGATGATGTGGTTGTGGAAGAAGAAGAGGAAGAAATCATCGTGCCTTTTGCCGTCATTGAAAACGCCCCAATATTTCCGGGTTGTGAAACCTGTCCCACGGAAGAAGAACGACGAAGCTGTTTCAATCAAAAAGTACAAGAACACATCAGACAAAACCTCATCTATCCGGAAGCAGCACTCGAGATGCGCATTACAGGAAGGGTATTCTTGAAGTTTGTGATTGATGCCAACGGACGCGTTTCCGGCATCCAAAAAAGAGGTCCTGACCGTTTACTAGAAAATGAAGCAGAACGTATTATTGCTGCCTTACCTAAAATGAAACCCGGAATGCAAAGGGGAAAACCAGCGCAAGTGAACTATAGCATTCCCATCAATTTTCAAATGCAATAAACCCTCTTTTTATCACTGCTGACATTTATCATGTTTTCTGGTTAAGCCCAGAACTACTTTAGCCCTAAAATAATTTACATGTGTCATTTTGTAGAAAAATATAATGTACCTGGACCGCGATACACGAGTTATCCAACCGTTCCCTATTGGGATTTGGATTCTTTCTCAGGAAAAGCTTGGAAACAACGTGTGCAGAACGTCTTCCTACAAAGCCAAAACGAGGGTATAGGACTCTATATTCATCTTCCGTTTTGTGAAAGCATGTGTACCTTTTGTGGTTGCCACAAGCGCATCACTAAGCGGCATGAGGTGGAGTTGCCTTATATCCAATCGGTGTTGAAAGAATGGCGTTTGTATGTGGAACTTTTGGATAAAAAACCCACGATAAAGGAGTTGCATTTGGGCGGCGGAACACCAACTTTTTTCTCGCCAGAAAACCTTGAACTCTTGATAAAAGGAATTCTGTTGTACGCGGAAAAAGCAGAAAATCCACACTTCAGTTTTGAAGGGCACCCGAATAACACTACTCAAGTCCATCTGCAAACCCTATACAATCTTGGATTTAAAAGGGTATGCTTTGGGGTACAGGATTACAGTGAAAAAGTACAACGGGCTATCAATCGTATACAACCTTTTGAACACGTGGTACAAGTTACCAATTGGGCTAGAGAAATAGGGTATACCTCCGTTGGGCACGACATTATTTACGGATTGCCTTTTCAAACGGAAGATGATGTAAGGTTTACAATCGAAAAAACTTTGGAAATCCGTCCAGACCGAATTGCATTTTACAGCTATGCCCATGTTCCTTGGCGAAAAGGAAATGGCCAACGGGGTTATCGGGATGAAGATCTACCCAACACCCTTGAAAAGGACGAGCAACGCAGGCTTGGGAAAAGATTATTGCTGGAAGCCGGTTATGAAGAGGTGGGCATGGACCACTTTGCTTTAGGTCAAGACACTTTAACCCAAGCCAAAAACCAAGGGAAATTACATAGAAGTTTCATGGGGTACACCGAAAACCGAACGGCGCTTCAGTTAGGCCTTGGTGTATCGAGTATTGGAGATTCGGGTAATGCTTTTGCTCAAAATGTAAAAAGCCTTGAGGAATACCAGAATTTATTATCCCATGATATTTTGCCTTTATCAAAAGGGCACCTTTTGAACCGTGAAGACGGTATTATTCGCAAACACATTCTGCAGCTCATGTGCCAGTTTGAAACGACATGGGATGATGATATAAAATCTTTGGAAAACTATCCCCAAATCTTAGAGCACCTACGCATGCTAGAAGCTGATGGATTGGTCACCTTGAATGGAAAAGGATTAAAGGTAACTGCAACCGGAAGAGCGTTCATTCGCAATATTTGCATGGCTTTTGACCTTCGACTACAGCAAAAATCTTTAGAAAGGAAATTGTTTTCCATGACTGTTTAACCTAAAATTTTACCCATGAAAAGCATTATTGTACCCGTAGATTTTTCAGAACAATCCGAATATGCGTTAAAAGCTGCAGCCAAGTTGGCCAAAGCAAATGATGCGGAACTGTTCGTTTTGCACATGCTAGAACTTTCACCCTCGCTTATGAGCGAATCGGGCTTTGTTGCCCAAGAGCAAGTTGTACATCTTATCAAAATAGGAGAAGAGCGCTTTAGCGAATTCCTAGACAAACCGTATCTCAAAGGCTTAAAAGTGGTGCCCATCATCAAGCACTATAAAGTATTCCAAGAGTTGGATGAAGTGGCACAAAAGCATGGTGCCGACCTCATTGTAATGGGTTCGCATGGCACTGATGGACTACAAGAAATATTCATTGGCTCTAACACAGAACGTGTCGTACGTACCTCAACGGTTCCAGTTTTGGGCATCAAAGGGGATATAGAAAAATTCACTGTAGACCAGTTTGTTTTTGCCTGTGATTTTAAAGAAGAAAACATCAAATCGTTGAAACGTGCTCTTGAAATTGCCGATATGCTGGATGTAAAACTTCACTTGGTGTACATTAACACCCCGGATGATTTCTTAAGCACGGAAGATGCAAACCATCGTATTTCCAAGTTTTTGAATCTCGCCCAATTGGGTATGGAGGTCGAAATCTACAACGACTATACGGTAGAGAAAGGTATTTTAAATTACAGCGAAACCATGGGGGCTGATTTAATCGGAATCCCAACCCATGGCCGTAGGGGATTGACGCACTTTTTTATGGGAAGCATTGGAGAGGATGTGGCGAATCATTCCAACATCCCTGTGGTGACTTTTAAGATTTAGTGGTTGGACTTTTTTATTTGGTTTTTATTTGCAAGTTCAGCAAAAAGGGAAGCGTAACGCTTCCCTTTTTTATTTCATTTGGTTGCCTTCTTAATGAGTTTGAATCCCCAATCGTAATGACTGGACAATACCCCAATCAAGTACCCAGCAACCGCATTGTTCCCTGTCCAGGGGTATCGCTTTCTTTCAAATAACTCGTCATCAGTGTGTTTTTCAACAATGTCTATTACTTGAAGATGGGTTTTATGGAAGCGTTTTCGCACATCATCCAATGAAATAGAACGGTATTTTTCCCAAATCGATGCGTTAAGTGCTGGTAAGGTCCTCCAATTGTAACCCTCAGCTGGGATACTGGGTTTACCGCCCGACATCCCTACATCGTACCACTTCAAAAACATCAAATGCCAATGGTGAAGATGTGCTAGAACATCACCTATGTTTCGATTCATTGTTCCTGGAGGGAACTCTTTTTCTTGTTTCTCAGGAGACAAAGCATCAATCCAATCCAGAAGCTTTTCGTAGTTGGCTGTGCTCAAGGCAAGCAAGTCTGTTTTGTTTTTTGGACGAGGCATTACATATCTTAAGTTAGGCTCATATCTACGCGCTATACGGACTGAAATCTGTGATATGCGGCTTTCTCCAATTCCTCTTGAAAATCAGGATGTGCAATGGAAATCAAAGCTTTGGCCCGTTGTTGAAGATTCTTTCCGAACAAATCGACTACCCCATGTTCTGTGGCTACATAATGTACGTGGGCTCGGGTGGTGGTTACGCCAGCACCTTCCTTTAAAAAAGGAACAATTTTGGTCACCCCTCGATGGGTTACCGAAGGCATGGCAAAAATAGGTTTGCCCCCTTTTGAAAGTGATGCTCCGCGAATAAAATCCATTTGGCCTCCTACCCCAGAAAACTGACGGCTTCCTATGGTATCGGCGCAAACCTGGCCAGTCAAATCAATTTCAATAGCACTGTTAATGGCCGTTACCTTGGGGTTTTTCCGAATCTTGGCCGTGTCATTGGTATAGGCCGCTTCCCTAAAATCACAAACCGGATTGTCATCAATAAAATCATACAGCGCTTGGGAACCTACTGCAAAACAACTCACGATTTTACCTTGTTTCACTTGTTTTTCTTCACCAGTGATTACGCCACTTTTGACCAACGGCAGAATTCCATCAGAAAACATTTCGGTATGGATACCCAACTTTCGGTGTCCCGTTAAATTGGATAAAACCGCGTTGGGAATGTTTCCAATACCCATCTGAAGGGTAGCTCCATCTTCAATTAAGGACGCTACATTTTGCCCGATTTGGTGTTCGGTCTCCGTTATGGTAGCGGGGTCATGTTGGTGAATCGGTCGATTCACCTCGATGGCCAAATCAATTTGGTCTACGTGAATTATCCCATCCCCATGGGAGCGCGGTACTTCTGGATTAATTTGGGCTACTACTTTTTTCGCCATTTCAATGGCTGGCAGGGTTACATCCACAGAAACGCCCAAAGAGCAGTACCCATGTTTATCGGGTGGTGAAACTTGGATAAAAGCGACATCCAATGGCAAAATACCCCGACGGAACAGCAGATGGATTTCACTTAAAAAAATAGGAACATAGTCCCCGCGAAGTCCGTTGACATATTTTCGAACATTACCCCCTACGAACATACTGTTCATTTCAAAACTTTGGCTGTAAGTTTCTTGCGTATATTTGGCATTACCCTCCGTGTGGATGTAAACGATTTCTACCTTATCCAAATCTTGCTAGCGGCCACACAATGCGTCAATAAGTTCGTTTGGCGTCATGGCGGCCCCTTGAAAGAAGACGCGATTTCCAGATTGCACAAGTTCAACGGCTTCTGGCGCAGTAGTAATTTTCATGATTTTACGTTAGGGTTGATGACATTCAATTTGTGCCGTAACTTGGGCGTTTTGCTGCACCTTGGGTGATAAATAGGGAATTCCCAACCCTAAACCGCGAATGATGAACAAAGCTCCCATGACACCTATAAAAATCGGAATAAATCGGTTGAATCCCATCTTAAAATTTCGTTGAAACCAACCTTTAGAGAATACCACTGCTGACATCAAAGGAACGGTGCCTAATCCAAAGAGCACCATGTAAAGTGTAGCGCCCCATTGACTTCGCAATGCAATCGCCGCCAAAATCGCCATATAAACCAACCCACATGGCAAAAGTCCATTCAAAAAGCCTATTGTCAGAAAAGTATCTGCCGTCTTTTTTTTGAGTTCAGTGCCTAGGGCACTTCGCAATTTTACAATCCAACGTTGCCAGGGCTTGAAGGCCTTTTGAAAAATATTTGTTTTAGAAGGGAAAAATGCCAAAACCACCATCACGATACCTACACCGATAGAAAGCTTTTGTTGTAATCCGAAGAGTTCCAAGCTTTTTCCCAATAGACCGAAAACCAATCCCAAAAGGGCGTAAGCCAAAATTCGTCCCAAATGATAAAGCGCCAACTGCCCGGTTTTCTTGGTAGTTGAAGTATGGTCCAGCGGTAGCATAAAGGCAATGGGACCACACATGCCCAAACAGTGCAAGCTTCCCAAAAAACCTAAAACCAAGGCTGACCAAATCATGGGTTATATGTGATTTTGTATTTGTTTAAAAAGGTATCACCCTCATATGACCAGGTAATAGCTATGTCCCAGCGACCGTCCACCAAGCGGTTGTCAGGTACGAGCAAATGTGTGTTGGATAAACTTATGGGTAAGTCAAAATCCAATTGCTTGTTAGACGGTCTATAAAAGGACACTTTTCCAGTGATTTCTTTAGGATTGAATTGTTCAGGGAAATAAATGACCAACCCATTTTCATGTTGGGCCACGCGAACTTCAATGTTTTTATGGGCTGCTTTGTCGGCGGCATCAATTTCCTTTTGATACGATAATTCCTGCTTGTAGTAGTCGGGAGTGACCAAGTCATGGTTGGCGCGATCGTCCGTGGCCATGCGAACCACGAAATAGAGAATAAACCCAATGAAGGCGATAAATGCGATTACAATTCCTTTTCCCCAATGCATAGTCTTCTGTTTTAATTGTAGCTTCTTGGCGCCAAAAATTTGGTGAATGTGGTTTCAATGAGTTCCTCCCCACTGTACACACCAATTTTAAGTTCGTCCTTATCACCAGTCAAAGCTGAGTTGTTGATTTCTATAAACAAAGTTCCTTCTGCAAGCTGTTCAGCACCTACGCTGAAATTATCTTGGGAAACCAAAATAATTGACCCTTTGTGTGAAAGGAGTTTAAAGGATACTTTGTCTATATCGTTTGTGGTTTTGTTTACCAACTTGTAGGTGTACACGTTACTGATGATGTTGTTTTCCTTGCGTTGATAGAGTTGCCCGGGAAGCCTCAAAATATTGGCTTCCAACTCATTGCGTAAAAACAACATCCCTATCAATACGCCTGTCAGGATAGTTAGCACTGCGGTATACCCCTTCATTCTGGGCGTGAAAGTGAACTTCTCTTTCTTGATGATTTCGTTTTCGCTCGCATAGCGGATAAGGCCTTTCGGTTTTTGAATGCTTTCCATAATATGATCGCATTCATCAATGCAGGCGGTACAGTTCACACATTCCAATTGGGTTCCGTTTCGGATGTCTATGCCCGTGGGACATACGTTAACACACTGGAAACAATCTATACAGTCACCGTGCCCGAGAACATCTCGGTCTTCATTTTTCCTGAACTTCTTTCGGCCAGCAGTACCTTCTCCTCTTTTATGGTCGTAGGCAACGACAATGGATTTATCATCCAACAATACCCCTTGAAGTCTTCCATAAGGGCAAGCGATGATACAAACTTGTTCCCTGAACCATGCGAAAACAAAGTAGAATACGGCCGTAAAAATCAACAACGGGACCATAGTGGAAAGATGGACCATGGGACCGTCTTGAATGTATCGCAGCAGTTTTTCATTCCCGATGAGATAGGCCAGAAAAACATTCGCTATGAGAAAAGAAATCAAAAAGAATATACTCCATTTCAACAGTCGCTTTCTAATTTTCTTTCCGGTCCAAGGGGCTTTGTCCAAACGCATTTGGGCTCCTCGGTCACCATCAATCCAATACTCGATTCGACGAAAAACCATCTCCATGAAAATCGTCTGCGGACAAAACCATCCGCAGAAAATCCTTCCATACGCGACGGTGAACAGTGCGATAAAAATCACCCCTGCAATCATGGAAATCACCACCAAATGAAAGTCTTGTGGCCAAAAGGGAAATCCGAAAACATTAAATCGCCGTTCCAGCACATTGAACAGCAAAAACTGATGCCCATTGATTTTGACAAAAGGTGCAGAGAACAGAAACAGTAGCAGCGCATAACTGACATACTTCCGATACTCGAAGAAACGGCCTTTGGGTTTTTTAGGATAAATCCATGCCCGCTTGCCCTCTTCATTTATCGTCCCTATGGAATCCCTAAAGTTTTCTTCCATCACATTTTGGATTGCTGTTCTGCACCTTCAAGTACTTTGAAGAGTGTTTAATATCCGTTCATGACCAAATCCGTAGAATCCTTTTCTTGTTCTACTGGAGGCATGGTTTCTTTTGGGGTTGTTTTGGCATCTGGGTCAATCCAGATTTCACCTTCTGGTTCTTTTGGGCTAGTAGGCGTAGTGCCCACCAAGGTGAGGACATATCTCGCTACTTGCTCCTTCTCAGCTGGTTTCAAACTTTGCTTCCTGGCGACCATTACTTTTCCATCACGTCCTCCTTCCGAAATCGTATTAAAGACATTTTTGATTCCGCCTCCCAGAATCCAATGGTCATCTGTTAGATTGGGACCGATACCTCCACCCCCATCCGCCATATGACAGGCCACACAGTTGGTATTGAAAATCTTCTCTCCTGCACTCAAGTCGGAGGCATCTGCCAAAAAAACCACTGTATTCACATCCACGAGGTCTTTGGCTGTCTTCTTGTATTCTTCTATGGCCAACCGAGCTGCGGCTACTTCTTGTTCGTACTCCAAGTCCTGGTCGTAATCTCCTGCAATATGGAAACGCACCAAATATATAACCCCGAAAAAAATCGTTACGTAGAACATGTAGACCCACCAAGGTGGTAGTACATTGTCCAACTCTCGAATACCATCGTAGTTATGGTCCATGATGATTTCACCTTCCCGTTCAATAGCCTTGCTTCGGGTTAGGCGCTCATATACATTATTAGCCCATTTCCATTCCGTCTTTTTGTTTTTGGCGAGTAGGTAGCGTTCTTTCGCTTCTTCAGAGAGGGTTTGGAACATCACGTTCTCAATGGACCTGAGAATTAGTTCTATTGCGATGAGAATCAACAGCACCAACAACATGAAGAATTGGGTAATGGGATATGCAATGATGGCAGGCTTGTCGCCCGAATCAATGAAATATTCCATTAAACCGAAAACCAGAAAAAATAGCAGGGGGATTCGAATCCACCAAGGTGTTTTGGTACTCATAATATTACTTTTTGTTTTCGTAATGATGTTCTAGTGGCAACTCTTCCATTTCTTTGATGTGTTCTTTAGAGGCGGTAAATACCCACCAGAAAAGCAGCACAAAAAACACAAAAAATATCATCAGGGAAATCATGGGATAATTGGCAATTCCGTCGATGCTTTCCATATGGTTTTTGATATACTTTAGCATGATTACTTGTTTTGTGAAATGAGTTCGTCGTTTTCTTTGATTTTGATATCCGTACCCAGCCGTTGGAGGTAGGCAATGAGTGCTACAATTTCACGGTCTTTCATTTCCACGAAATCTTCTCCATTTTCTTGCGCGTACTTTTTGTCCGCTTCATAACTCTTGGCAAATTCAGGGTCACTATAAAGGTTTTTTTCAATCTGCTCGGCTTGCGCGTCCATAGACGCTTGTGCTCCCTCGATATCCGATTCGGTATAGGGCACTCCCAATTGCACCATCGCCTTCATTTTGCCCTCTACGCCACTACGGTCATGCACAGAGGTCACCAGCCATTGGTATGCTGGCATGATTGACCCTGCGGAGGTACTTTGCGGGTCGTACATATGGTTCAAGTGCCAGTTGTCGGAGTATTTGCCCCCGACGCGAAGCAGGTCCGGACCGGTACGTTTGCTTCCCCAAAGGAAAGGGTGATCATATACAAATTCCCCAGCTTTGGCGTACTCTCCATATCGCTCCACTTCACTTCGGAAAGGTCGTATCATTTGCGAGTGACACCCCACACAGCCTTCACGGATGTACAAGTCTCGACCTTCCAACTCCAACGGAGTATAAGGTTTCACACTTGTGATAGTTGGTATATTGGATTTCACCAAAATCGTGGGCACAATCTGGATAACCCCACCAATCAGGATTGCGACAGTTGCCAAAATGGTCAATTGAACAGGCTTACGCTCCAACCAGTTGTGAAAGGTTTCGCCGGCCAACCGTTTTTTGGATACTTTAGCCAAGGCTGGTGCTTCAGCCAACTCATCGGTAACCCCTTGCCCTGAACGAATGGTTTTCACCACATTGTATAGCATCACGAACATTCCTACGAGATACATACTTCCGCCAATCGCTCTCATCCAATACATGGGCATAATTTGGGTAACGGTTTCCAAAAAGTTTCCATAAACCAAGGTGCCATCCGGATTAAAGTCTTTCCACATCAAAGCTTGTGTGAACCCGGCAACATACATCGGAAGAGCATATAAGATGATACCCAAAGTCCCAATCCAGAAATGGAAATTGGCCAAGCCTTTGGAATGCAGTTGGGTTTTGAACATTTTCGGCACCAACCAGTAGACCATCCCGAAGGTCAAAAACCCATTCCAAGCCAAGGCACCCACGTGGACGTGAGCAATAATCCAGTCACTAAAGTGGGCAATGGCATTTACATTCTTAAGCGAAAGCATTGGCCCTTCAAAAGTGGCCATCCCATAGCCGGTTATAGCAACCACCATAAATTTTAATGTCGCATCGGAACGCACTTTGTCCCAAACTCCTCTCAAGGTCAATAATCCATTAATCATACCACCCCAAGAAGGTGCTATCAACATCACGGAAAAAACAACCCCAAGGTTCTGCGCCCAATCCGGCAAAGCCGAATATAATAAGTGGTGTGGCCCAGCCCAGATATAAATAAATATTAAAGACCAAAAGTGTACAATGGACAAACGATAGGAGTACACAGGACGATTCGCCGCTTTCGGAACAAAGTAGTACATCAATCCCAAAAAGGGCGTGGTCAAGAAAAAGGCCACGGCATTGTGTCCATACCACCATTGTACCAAAGCGTCTTGTACCCCTGCATATACGGAGTAGCTTTTCAAAGCAGAAACCGGAAGTTCCAAACTATTGAAAATATGCAAAACGGCGACGGTCACGAAGGTGGCTAGATAAAACCAAACCGCAACGTACAAATGACGCTGTCTCCTTTTTAAAATGGTTCCAATCATGTTCCAACCAAAGGCAACCCAAACCACTGCAATGGCCAAATCTATAGGCCATTCCAATTCGGCATATTCTTTTGATGTGGTATACCCCAAAGGAAGGGTTATGGCGGCAGCAACGATAATCAATTGCCAACCCCAAAAATTGAAGTTGCTCAACGCATCGCTGAACATTCTTGCCTTAAGTAGGCGCTGTAACGAGTAGTAGACCCCAGCAAAAATGGCGTTCCCTACAAAGGCAAAAATCACGGCATTGGTATGCAGCGGGCGAAGCCTACCAAAACTCAACCATGAGATACCGTCGGTGAGGTTTGGGAAGAGAAACATGAATGCCAAAACCAAACCGACCAACATGCCGACAACACCCCAGAGCATTGTGGCGTATAAAAACTTCTGAACGATTTTGTTATCGTATTGAAACTGTTGTATTTCCATATTCAGTACTTAAAGTCACTTATATTTTAGGGTTGGATTTCGCTACTTCGTCCGAACTTTGGGGGGTTACCTCATCTTCGAAGAGCATGCGTACGGAAGGGGTGTAGGCGTCGTCATACTGCCCTGCCCGAACGGATAATAAAAAGGCGATAAAAAATACGATGGCCACGCAGATGCTAATGGTCAACAAAACATAAATTACGCTCATACCTTACCTAATTTTTCGTAAAACTACTGTGCGCCCATAGCGCAAAAAATGACTTATATCAGCTTTTTAAATCTTCTTGATTTTCTTGCCAAATAGTTGGTCCCCAGGGTAGCAAAAGCAACAATGCTAATCGAGCTCAAAGGCATCAATATTGCAGCAATCACCGGTTGCAATTGCCCTGTCACCGCGAAATAGAGTCCAACAATATTGTAGCATAAAGACAAAGCAAAACAGGCTTTGATAAGCCCTAATGACCTTTTTGAAAGGTCGATAAACCATGTTAAATCTGGCAGTGCTGCCGCTTCCATAATACCGTCACAAGCTGGGAGAAAAACGTTGATATTATCCGACACCGCGATACCCACATCACTTTGGGCCAAAGCACCCGCATCATTCAAACCATCTCCTACCATGAGTACTTTTCCGTTTTCTTGAAACTGTTTGATATCTTCCAATTTTTCTTCTGGTTTTCGTTGGAACAGTAGTTCGGTTCCCTTGGGAAGCATTTTTTTCAGGGTTTCTTTTTCTCCCGCATTGTCGCCAGATAGGACGGCCAAGCGCATGGTCTTTTTGAGATTTGAAAACAAATGGGCAATCCCTTCTCGGTATTGGTTCTTTAGCACAAACCTTCCCTTCACACCTTCATCCGTGCTGATGTATACCGCGGTATCTTCTTGAAAATCCTTTGAAACCGTACCTACATAACTCGATGAACCCACGCGCAACATCCGCTCCGCATATCTTGATTCTAATCCACTTCCTTGCTTTTCATGGAATTCATCCAAAGTGACGATATCATTTTCCTGAAGCAATCCGTAAAGTGAACGGCTCAAAGGGTGATTCGAAGCCCGCAGTGTACTTTTTAGTATATCCTTTTCCAGTGAGGTCAATTCCATGCCCTCATAATCAATATGCCCTACATCGGAAGTGGTCAAAGTACCTGTTTTGTCAAATACGGCCACATCAATTTTCGCGAGACGTTCAATGACTTTGGTATCCTTTAAATAAAAGCCTTGCTTCCCCATAATGCGCAATGCGTTACCCAAAGTGAAAGGAGCTGCCAGGGCGATGGCGCAGGGACACGCAATAATCAAAACTGCTGTAAACACATTCAACGCCAAGCTAGCATCATACAACAACCAAAAAGTAGTGGCTAGGGTAGCAATCGTTAAAACAGCGATGGTGAAGCGTTTACCAATACTGTCGGTTAAGGTTTGAAAGGCGCTCGATTTGTCCTTGTCAAAGACGGAATTGCTCCACAACTGGGTCAAGTAACTTTGGGAAACTGGTTTGAGCACCGCCAATTCCAAAATCCCGGTTAACTGCTTTCCTCCAGCGTAAAGAATATCCCCTGCTGTTTTGGCAACCGGTCTAGATTCTCCGGTCACAAAGCTGTAATCGATTTGGGCATTTCCTCTTTGCAATATGCCATCAACTGGAATGATCTCTTGACTTCTGATGAGAATCTGATCTCCTTTATTGATTTCGTGAATGGGAATGTTCTCTTCTACACCTTCTTTGGAAACGCGGGTCACTGCAATTGGGAAATAGCTGCGATAATCTCTTTCGAAAGACAAAAAAGCATAGGTTTTTTGTTGGAAGAATCGACCCAGCAAAAGAAAAAATACCAATCCAGTAAGACTATCAAAAAAGCCCGAACCCCAACCTCCAATGATATCGATCGTACTTCGTAGAAAAAGAATGGTAATGCCCAAAGCAATCGGTACGTCAATATTCAAGATTTTTGAACGGAGACCACTGAGAGCTGATTTGTAATAATCCTTTGCCGCATAAAAAACCACGGGCAGTGAAAAAGCAAACATCAACCAGCGGAAGACTACCTTATATTGGTCCAGCCAAAACTCTTCTACTTCGAAGTATTCCGGAAAGGAAAGCAACATAACATTACCGAAGGCAAAACCTGCAACGCCCAAACGATACAATAAGGAGCGATCAACGGTTTTTGCTTTTTTACCATAATCCTCTAAGGAGATATACGGTTCATACCCGATACTACCCAATAACAGTACGAGTGTTTTTAGTGAAATATCATTTAGGTTATAGGTAACCCGTATACGCTTCTTCGGAAAATCTACTTGTGAATTGATAATGGAAGGGTGCAGTCGATTGAGATTTTCCAAAAGCCAAATACAGGAGCTGCAATGAATGGTTGGGATACTCAATTCAACGACCTGAATTTCATCTTCATTGAAGGAAACAAGTTTGGACACAATCTCTTGATTGTCCAAAAACTCATATTTTTCTTGATTTTCAAAAGGAGAAGAACCAGCTCGAGCTTCCAGTTCATAAAACTGATCCAACCCGTTTTCGGTAAAAATGGAATACACGGTTTTACAACCATGGCAGCAAAAATCCTTTCCATCATGATAAATGGAATGTTTGCCACAAGTGTCTCCACAATGATAACATACCCGATTTTCCATACACTTTTGCTTACCTGGGACAAAGTTGACCTGAGGGGTATTCTTAAAACATGACAGATATCAGTTTTTGGGAATTCCCCGTAAAGTATTTTTGAAATATGGTAAAACTCATG
>CALBPG010000205.1 GCA_937899065.1 uncultured Allomuricauda sp. | reverse complement strand
CCAAAGCCACATCAGTTGAAAGTTTATGAGCTTTAGTTGTTCCCGTAATCACCCAAAAGCTTTCTGCCACACCTCTTTTGGTTACAGGAATGTTTTGCAATGCTGGAACCGAAACGGCTGAAGATATGCCCGGAACTACCGCAACATCAAGTCCATGTTGGGCAGCGTACTCCATCTCTTCAGCGCCTCTTCCAAATACAAAAGGGTCACCACCTTTCAACCGCACCACCTGCAATCCTCGGGCAGCACGTTGTACAATCAACTCATTGATTTGGTCTTGTTGGTAGGCATAACATCCTTTGCGTTTACCCACAAAAATCTGTTCAGCTTGCTCACAGTATGCCAACAAATCGGGAGACACCAAGGCATCATACAACACTACATCCGCGGTTTCCAAAGCTTTGATACCCTTTATGGTGATAAGTTCTACGTCCCCAGGACCAGCGCCCACTATTGTTAATTTCCCACTATGCATGTTCCAGTTCTAATTTTCTGAAGGCTTCCAAGCGGACCAATACCTTTTTTGCATCAGCCAAATAGCGCGTGGCAAATTCTTCAGTGGGTTTATTTTGATTTAATTGCAATGCTAGAACTTCAAATCCTTCGGGAAAATCAATCTTGCCAGTTTCTACGTATAACCGGTCAAAATCTTTGATGATACTTGCATGGGTGTTGGTTTTCACTTTTTCCGCGGTAAGCAAAGCTTTGGCGGAATTCACAATGGATTGGTAGGCATAATAAATACTTGCCGCCCATTTTCCTTCAGAAAGTGCTTCTGCTGCATGTTCAATTTTCTCTTGACTTTCCAAAAACAGTGTAGCTACCAAATCCACGATAACCCCTGCACACTCGCCAACACCGATAGCCTTTTCATATTTTTTGTTGTTGCCCCAGTCGATAAAATCCTCAGCAGTCAAGTTATCTATCTGGGTCAACGGTTTTAAAAATTCATAGAAATAGTGGTCGCCCTTTGGTTCGTAGTAATCCGCTAAAGAAGATCCGTGTCGAGTGGCTTTGAAATCATCCAATATCAGGCGAAGGGCTTCAGGACCGCGTTTGCTTGGAATCTTAACCACCTTGTCCGCAAATTTTCCTTTTCCATCACCAAAATTTCCTCCGCCTAGCAGTACTTGTAAAGCTGGAGCTACAAGTTTATCCTTAGTACGAATGGACATGCCTTGAAAACCAATGTTTGCCATGTTGTGCTGTCCACAGGCATTCATGCAACCACTGATTTTGATGACCACATCCGGATTGCTGATGTACTCAGGATACTCCGCTTTGATGACCCTTTCCAATTCAGCTGCAATTCCAGTACTGCTGGCAATACCCAAATTACAGGTATCCGTGCCGGGGCAAGCAGTAATGTCAAGCGCCTTGTTATAACCCGGTTCTGCGAAGTCCAGTTTTTGAAGTTCCTGATAGAAAAATGGAACAAGTTCTTCTTTAACAAAAGGAATTAGAATGTTTTGACGAAGAGACAAACGTACTTCTCCTGCTGCATAATTTTGGACCAAATGGGCTAACTCTCGGGCTTTGTCCGTATAAAAATCCCCAAGAAGCACTTTAACTCCAATAGCAACAAATCCTTTTTGTTTTTGTGGAATGATATTGGTTAACTTCCAAGCTTTATAGGTGGCTTCATCTGTGATGGACACTTCTGGAACCTTAGCATTCGCCACTTGTACTTGAGGGTACCGTTCGATAGCAATCGGATAGGTTTCGTGAGGAATGGCTTGCTGTTCTGCTTCTAGCAACGCCTTGAAACCATCCAATCCTAAATCTTTAAGTAAGAATTTCATACGGGCTTTGGCTCTACTCTTTCGTTCACCATAACGGTCAAAAACACGGATGACCCCTTCCATAAGCGGAATGATTTTATCCGTGGAAAGAAATGCATACAACTCGTCTGCGTGTCGGGGCTGTGAGCCGAGTCCGCCACCTAACATAATTTTAAAGCCAAGTTGTCCATTTTGAACTTTGGCATTAAAACCAAGGTCGTGCATATAGGAAAGACCGGTATCGACGTCAGCAGCCGAAAACGAAACCTTGAATTTTCGCCCCATCTCCTGACCGATAGGATTCCGGAGAAAGTACTCGAACACTGCTTGGGCATATGGCGAAACATCAAAAGGCTCGTCGATATCGATACCTGCCGTTTCACTCGCAGTGACATTTCGAACGGTATTCCCACAAGCTTCCCGAAGGGTTACTTCGTCACGCTCCAATTGCGCCCACAATTCGGGGGTACGCTCCAAATCCACATAATGAATTTGAATATCTTGACGGGTGGTGATATGCAATCGACCTGTTGAGAATTCATCGGCCACATCTGAAATGCGCAACAATTGATTGGACGTTACTTTCCCATAAGGAAGTTTGATACGAATCATTTGTACGCCAGGTTGGCGCTGCCCATAAACCCCTCTTGCCAAACGAAGGCTACGGAATTTTTCCTCATCTACTTCTCCACCTTTGAATTGGCGAATTTTTTTCTCCAACTCAATAATATCTTTTTCTACAACGGGATTCTCGATTTCTGTTCTAAAGCTTTCCATTATCCTATAATTCCTATCAATTTTATAGATTTATAACAAAACGGTTTCCCGTTGTAAAATTTCGTTGTTCTTTGGTTTAGTTGATGAAACCTACCCCAGCGGTAGTATTGGACTGCGCATCAATCAAAATAAAAGCACCATTGGACTTATTGTCTGCAAATGAGTCGTAAAACATGGGCTTACTTAACTTGATTTCTACTTCTCCTATCTCATTTAGCGCCAGTTTATTTTCAGCATTGGATGTTCCTGAAAAATCCGTAACAATCAACCCTTTGATTTGCCCTACTTTGGACAAAATCTGATTGGAATTGTGCTGCACAATATACTTGGTCCCAGGTACCAAATGTTTGGC
>CALBPG010000204.1 GCA_937899065.1 uncultured Allomuricauda sp. | reverse complement strand
GTTTATAAAGATTCATGAACACAAATATGAAAAATACTAATGCTTGTGATGAAAATTGTTTCAAACTCTGATGACTCCAGGCTTCGTGGTAGTAAAGTGCTGGGAATGCCATTTAGAATGGAGGGGCATAAGTTGGCGATTTAATGAAAATAGATTGCAAATAGAAAAAGTTCACAGGGATAGGGAGATATTAAAAGACAAAGGAAAATCATAGATCATATGCGCACCTGATTTAAACGTTGGATGCTTTTTTAAGAACCCTATTTTTTAAATTCTAAAACAAGTCGCTAGTTTTTTTGTGTATCGCTCCAAATAGAACTTTATAAGGCTATTATGGATAGTTTTCATTAATTCACGCTACCTTTCACATACCCTTAAAAAAGGTTCCTTTATTGCACTTACGAATGGACGATAACTTCACTATGGCTCTGGGACAAATGGAAGTAGTTCCGGGAAGGCCCCAATTAAATTTGGATAAAATGTTGGAAATGATCCAGAAAGCCAAACAAAAGTCGGTCGATTTGATTTGCTTTCCGGAAATGTGTATTGGAGGCTATTTGTTGGGCGATAAATTTCTTGAAGATTCCTATTGCGAGGAACTAATGCGCTACAACAATGATATTTTAGAGGCCAGCTCGAACATAGCCATAGCGTATGGTAACATCTACGTAGTTAAACCTGGCAATGGACACCATCCCAATAAAGATGGCAGAAGTAGAAAATACAATGCGGTTTATGTCATGCAGGATGGCAAGTACGTGGAGCGAATCGAAGAAAATGGCATTCTACCCGTTGGAGTTCAGCCAAAAACTCTTCTGCCCAATTATCGGTTTTTTGACGATGAGCGCTATTTTTTTTCATTGCCGGATGTTGCAACAGACTTTGGAATGGAAATCAGCGATTTGTTATCACCTTTCCTGATTTCGGTAGGGGATCAAAAAATTCCTGTTGGGATGGAGTTGTGTGAAGACCTTTGGTGTTATGACTACAGGGCTAATGGAGAACCAATAAATATTACCAAAATACTCATCGAATCAGGTGCTGAAAAAATCGTTAATCTATCGGCATCGCCATGGACCTTTATGAAAAACAATGCAAGGGACAGGCGTGTAAAGTACTTGCAGCAGCAGTCTGTCCCTTTCGTCCCTTATTATTATGTGAATTGTGTTGGGGTGCAGAATAATGGTAAAAATATTGTCACGTTTGATGGCGGTTCTACGGTGTATAACCAAAATGGGGATCCGTGTATATTATCCAAGAAGGGCTGGAAAGAAGAACTGATCATCATTGATAACAAGGCTTCATTCACTTCTAAAACCAGGGATATTGGAAATACCATCAGGGAAAAATACTTGGCCATAACCAACGGATTGAAAAATTCGACAAATATCCTAGGGGACGATCCGCGTTTTGTTATTGGTTTAAGTGGCGGAATCGACAGTGCTCTGGTGGCTGCGCTTTTAGTGTTGGCATTTGGTAAGGAAAAAGTCATTGGCGTTAATATGCCTTCGAGATACAATAGTGCCAAAACCAAAAATTCGGCAAAGACACTCGCACATAATTTAGCTATTGACTATTTGGTACTCCCTATCGAGGCTATGGTGAAAGATAACACAGCTATTTTGGAACAAGATGTGCAATAACTGAGCGATTATCATTTGGATAATGTACAAGCAAAGATTCGAGGAACTTCTATCCTTTCCAATCTCTCCGCCAAATACAACTGTTTCTTTACCAATAACGGCAATAAACTGGAAATTGCCCTGGGATACTCCACCCTCTATGGCGATTGGGGAGGTGCCATAGCTCCCATCGGTGATTTGACCAAAACAGAAGTGGTAGCCATGTGCCATTATATAAACGATACTGTATTTGGGAAAGAAATTATACCTGAACTTTTATTTCCCGATGCATTGTGGCGGTTTAAGGAAGATCAGATTCAACCCTCTGCCGAATTGAAAAGCAATCAGGTCGATCCGATGAAGTTTGGATACCATTGCAAATTATTGGAAGCGGTAACTGACTATCAAAAAAAGGTCATAGAGGATATCATGACCTGGTACCTGGAGGGTACCCTTCATGAAAAATTGGGCATCAGTTTTGAGCTGATGCAACGGTGGGGAATTGACGAACCGGAAGCGTTTTTAAGAGATTTGGAATGGTTTTATGACACTATCCAAAAAAATGTTTTTAAACGCGTGCAGTCTCCCCCAATTATCCTGACCAGTAAATCTAGCTACGGGTATGACATCCGGGAATCACTCTTACCTATCTTAAAAACAAAACGGTTTAAGAAAATAAAGCATAAAATCAATGCTATCAACAAATACGGTACAATTCAAGTCAAATAACTCACAGTTGAATAAAGTTTTGACCATACTTTGATTTTTTGTTTTATGACGCGCAATAGTAAAGGAGATAAGGCAGATTCAGCTATGCAACTGGTGTTAGAATCTTTCATATTAACAACAATGGTACTTTTTAGAAACAGTCAACATAATTTCAGAATATTTATTCCGAAAAGTAGTTGCATATAAGACTGTTTCCAGTAACAGTATCTTTCCTAATACACTTGTTGTCGTCCATTAGTAGACTTTCGTATTTAGTAGATGAAGGTAGTTTATTGGGTCCATTGGGAACGAAAAGGTTTTAAAATTTTTAAACCGAAGACTATTTCATGAGAATTAAAGCCATTTGATTTATCCCATCCCATTTGCCATTTTATTGTGATTTTATAAGTTGATCATTGGCGAATGGAATTTCCTGTATCTTTAGGTAAACTATTTACAATGAAGTTAGTCTACCGCATACTGATTTTAATTGTGGCCTTGACGGTCCTTAGTGTGTGGACGTTTCGAATGAAAGCCAGTTCTATATTCAGAGGAGGGAGTGCCACCAATATGATAGAGGAATTTGAAGCATATGGGTTGAGTGAAACGCAAATGTACGTGGTTGGCACCTTTAAGATTTTGGCTGCAATCCTTTTGTTATTAGGACTAAGGTTTCCAAAATTGGTAGTGGTTGGTGCCTCCACTATGGGGGTTTTTATGATAGGGGCCATTTCAATGCATATATCTATTGGTGACGGAATCATTCCTACCTTGCCCTCATCTTGGATGCTTTTCTGTTGTATTACTATTCTTTTGCTACATAAACGTTTGCACATCAATATGGGGAATGGTTAATTGTTGAAGGCTTTAGGTTCGTACCTCTTGAACAGGAACAAATCATCTTCAAATTATAGATTATCATCGTCGAGGAATACGAGTGGCAACTGCTATAAGGTAAAGATGTTCTTTCCTTGATCGTATTTCTAAATATTGATATTGAACTTAACAATAATCATATATCTTATTTTCAATTTGTTTAGGTAATTTTATAAAAAATTAAACAAAATGATGCATATTGGTAAACAGTTTCCGAATCTCGATGTAAAAGCAATGGATTACATGGGAGATACCTTAACAATCAATGCGCTAAATGAGGCGAGAGAAAAGAAAATGAAGGTGTTGCTTTTTTGGTATCCTAAAGATTTTACATACGTATGTCCTACAGAACTACATGCTTTTCAAGAAGCCCTGCCAGAGTTTGAAAAAAGAAATACCCTTGTAATAGGAGCTTCTTGTGATACTCCCGAAGTTCATTTTGCATGGTTAAACACCGCAAAAGACAATGGAGGAATAGAGGGCATTACCTATCCATTAATTGCGGACAGTAATAGAAATCTTTCTTCCACCCTTGGCATATTGGATAGTACGCCCAAAAATCATGTCAATGGTGAAACGCTAACACTACTTGATGGAGACCATGTAACCTTTAGGGCAACCTATCTAATTGATGAAGAAGGCACGGTATTTCATGAAGGAATTAATCATATGCCCCTCGGCCGAAATGTACAGGAATATATTCGGTTGGTAGATGCTTACACGCATTTTCAACAAAAAGGCGAAGTATGTCCAGCGAATTGGGAAGATGGAGAAAGGGCTCTGGACGCTAATAGTAAATCTGTGGCCGACTACCTATCCGCCTCTGCAAATTAATTCACTTTTTTATTTGCAAATAGATTTTAATCACATAATTCATTAAAAATGGTAACAGAATTAAACACCGATACGCTACAGGACCTAATTGAAGAAAATGATAAGGTCGTAGTTCAATATTCTGCTTCATGGTGCGGAAATTGTAGAATCATGAAACCTAAGTTCAAAAAAGAAGCATTGGATAATCAGGACGTACTTTTCGTCTATGTAGATGCTGAGAAATTTCCAAATTCCAGAAAGTTGGCGGATGTTAGCAATTTACCAACCTTTGCCACTTTCCAAAACGGTCAATTCAAAAATCAAGTGCAAACAAACAAATATGATCTTTTAAAGGGACTAGTAAATGAAATTACCAGTAATTAAGAGCCTCGGGGCTTTCATAGAAAATAACGACGAGGACTTCATCCACGAAACTTTGGAGGTTTTGGAACATGTAAGTGAAGTTTCAAGTTTAAATGATCAGGAATTAAATGTCATAGGAGAATTGATCAGTAATATGTACGGAGCACTCGAAGTTCAAAAATCCATTAAAGATGGGGTGCAGCAAAAAGAAGCATTAAATGGTTTTATGCAAAGGGTCATGGGCTCTATTGACAACTAGAAATAGCGAGATTACCTTTTAAAGGTACTAGGTAGCTAGTACACCTGGAATATATAGTATTCGTTTTGACGAGCTGCTGCTTTCAAATTTAACCAACATATACGAACGGAAGTAAAACGTTTTGCACTGGTGTGCCTAACGCTCAAACAATTGAGCACCAATTTTCAAATGTTGTTCTTACACTACAAAGCATTTTTATTCAAAATAAGAGTCGTATTGTCATTTATATTTTTTTCATAACAATATTGTTCGACGTCTTAAACAGTTGCATAAAAGACAATGTAAGTACTATGGACGTAGCAAAACCCATTATCGCCACGGTGAAGAAGACAATTCCTGCAAAGCTTAAGTTCTTAAACCATTGCTCAGAGAGTTGCACCAAAAATGCCGGATTAATTTCCGTAGTATACACCGCAAAGAAAACGGTAAATAGCAGTGTTGCCATAAATCCAGTAACAATACCGGTCGAAAAACCCTTGTTGTAGTTAAAAGTTGCACCTTCTTCCAACCGCCGATATTTTATTGCTTCATAAATGCCAAACCCTGTAATAATTCCATTGAACAAACTGAAAAAAATATTGGTGTGCAGATTGAACAAAGACAGCACAAGGAAATACGCTATTAGGGATCCACTGGTGGCTAAACCAAAACGAATGGGAAGGGTGAAATTTTTCATTTTATCTTGAAGTTTATGATACGTTTATAACAATTAATACTGTAGAGAGTACAAGGAAGGAAAACGCAGGGAATGATCTTTTTAAAGGGTCTTTTACCTTGATGTGCATAGCTATGGCACCAGCCATCAAAATAGCCATTATCCCGGCTGCGGGCAAAGTAAGTTGAGGCACCCAAATGGAAACCAGTAGCATCGTGGCTGCTAAAACCTTAAGACCTCCCACAAGATAAAGCATGGTTTCGGACAAGCCATATACCTCAAACTCTTTTTTCATGTTTGTCGCTTGTCCACCACGCCATGAAGTAGGTTTGTTAAATCGTAAAAACCAAACGTTCGCAATGCTAAAAAATATAAAAACCTTTATTATGATAGCTACATATTCCATCTTTGTATTTTTAAAATAATGCGCGTTTTTTTCGAACTTAAATGGTAATAAATTCCCCAACACTCATAGTGGGCATTCTATGCTCTGCAATTTCATTTCTCTTTTTCGGTTATTCCTGTCTGACCTCGCCATTTATGGTAGCAGAGTTCAAAAGGTATGGGCTCAATAAATACCGTCGCCTTACCGGTAGCTTACAGATTTTGGGAGGCCTAGCCCTCCTAGGGGGATTATTTTATGTACCCCTTACCGTGATTGGCAGTGCGGGTCTCTCAATTCTAATGTTCATGGGACTAGCGATCCGCATTCGTCTTAGAGATAGTTTCATTCAATCGACACCTGCATTATTCTATGCAGTGCTTAACATGGTAATCCTTATAGCGATTTTACAAGGTTTCAACTAAATTTTCCTTTAAGTTAACCAATAATGTTGTCTTTACTTCTGGACAGTGAGATAAAAACCCATCATTCCCTTAGGTAGGCTGAATACATCCACACTAATTTTTCTTGTTCCCGGATATAGTCACTCATTTGGGCATTTGTTCCCTCGTCATCGATTTCAGCAGAAAGAACAAGAATATGGCGTTGTTTTGCAAGCAGCGTCTTAAAAGCCGTCAGTATTTCTTCAATTGCCCTTCTACCGTTGGTGACCTGGTCACTTTCAGATATTCTTGAAGTATTGAGATAATCTGTAAACTTATGTTGGGGTGCGTATCCGAGGGTCAAGATTCTTTCGGCCACTTCATCTATCTTCACGAAAAGGTCGTTATACAATTCTTCAAATTTTAAATGTAATTCGAAGAACTTATCACCACTGATGTTCCAATGATAGCCCCTTGTATTTTGGTAAAAGGTAGAATAGTTGGCCAGTAAGTCGTTCAGAAGGTCGGCCAGCTCTTTACTTTTTTCCGGATGTAGCCCAATCGCGTTTAAATTGTCAACTTCCATAGTATGTTGTTTTGTTTTTAAGTTTTGATTCTAGTTTATGGTTTGAACCGGTGCACGATATCACGAGCCTTTTCTTAGGAATAGGTTCATAAAGAAAAGGCGGGCGGTGACTCTCCTCTTATATAATGGATCAAAGACTAAACTGCCCATTTCCTTAGTGACACCCCCGAACTCATGAATTTATGGGCTATGGTGTTTCAACCCGAAAAATCGTTGAGTTCGAACGGTCTTCACAAATAACATATTCCAATCGGTTTATGGCATCACCACAGTATCGATGGCATGTATTACACCATTTGAGGCTTCTACATCGGTCAATATAATAGTAGATGTGCCGCCTTTGGCGTCGGTCAAGATTACATTATCACCATCAAGGGAAGCAGTAAGCGTATTTCCTTGTACTGTAGTAATAACAAAAGAACCATTGTTATCCTGAATGGCCTTGACAACATCGGCAGCTTTTACATTGCCAGATACCACATGATACGTCAAAATGGAGGTAAGGGTCCCTTTGCCTTCGGGCTTTAGCAATGCATCCAAAGTACCTTCCGGTAATTTTTCGAATGCTGCATTAACGGGAGCAAATACCGTGAATGGACCTTCACCACTTAATGTCTCCACCAACCCCGCAGCTTTCACAGCGGCCACTAGTGTCGAAAAATTCTCATTACCTGCAGCTACACCGACTATGTTAGGTGTCTCTACCTCAATTACTTCTTCCTTTTGAATTTCACTTTCTGTAGTTTCAGTTTCCTCAGTAGTGTTTTTCTTTTTCGTATCCCCACAGCCATAAGCAGTCATTAGACCACCAATTAAAGTTAGGACCAATAGTTGTTTTTTCATGTTTCGATTTTTTAGTTCGTATAAGATTACATAGATTTTTTACATTTTTGTTTAACATAAAGTTAAAATGATTAAACAAAATGTAATTTATAAAAAGTCTATTTAAAACTAAATCCATATTTTAAAAGGATATTGCTCTTTACGTTTGAAAATATAGGGGGAGGGCAATAGTTGAAATCGCTAAGTAAAAAGAAGGCATTTTTTGGGAAAGTGAGTGAAATCTTGGTATCGTGATAGATAAGGTTAAGGGCCACCCCAAGTGCAATCAAATTAACTAACTACATTCCATAGCAATGTTTCCCCCGTCACGCGCCATTGGGAATGGCCAATAAACACTAAACTTCAGGCCTACCCTTCAATCGCTTTTCAATCTTTCTTTTCTTGATGGTTATCCTTTTCATGGCATCCATCAGTTTGGAATCCTGAGTTTTTTTGTAAATCTCGTTGATGGTTAGCACAAGCTCTTTGGCCTTTCTTGAAGCAACAACCCTGTCACTTGTGGACATATGGCTCATTTTCATCCTCTCAAAGGCTTCTACTTCCATTGACAGTTGCTCATTCATTTTGTTTATCTTTTTACAGCATACATTAAACAGATACAAAATTAGCTTACTAGTTGCTTGACTGCCATATAAATTTTCAGATTTAGATTTTTAAAGTTTATCTTGCCATTTCAGGGCTCACTTCGTTGGTCAGTGGTTTTCCTACCGAAAATTCATGGATATTGCGAAGGGTAGTGGATACTATTTCCGTCATGGCCTCTGCAGTAAAAAATGCCTGATGCGAAGTTATGAGCACATTGGGAAAACTATTCAGTCTTAAGATGGTATCATCTTGGATTATCCTTTCGGAAAGATCTTCAAAAAAGAGATTTTCCTCTTGCTCATAGACATCAATTCCGAGATATCCTATTTTTTTATTCACAAGTGCTTGTAGTACGTCGGAAGTCTTTATCAAAGCACCACGACTTGTATTGATAATCATTACACCGTTCTTCATTTTGGAAAGGGAAGATTCACATATCATGTGTTTGGTCCTTGGAGTCAAAGGACAATGAAGGGAAATAATGTCGGAGGACTCAAAAAGGGCATCCAAGTCCGTATACTTGATACCTTTTTCCATTAAAGACTTTGAAGGATAGAGGTCATGGGCAATCACATCGCAACCAAAACCCTTAATAGTTTTAGCGAACGCAGCGCCAATCTTACCTGTCCCAATTACCCCAACTGTTTTTCCCGCCAGATTGAAACCCATAAGCCTATCCACTGAGAAATTTCCTTCTCTTACCCTATTATACGCCTTGTGGGTTTTTCGATTCAATGTCAATATCAAGGCTAAGGAATGTTCCGCAATGGCTTCAGGGGAATAAGCAGGAACTCTGACCACCTTGATTTCGTACTGCATGGAACTTTTAATATCAACGTTATTAAATCCGGCGCATCGCATTGCGATCATCTTAACCCCATTGTTGGCCAACTTACGGATAACTGTAGAATCGAGATTGTCATTGACAAAAGCGCAAACTACCTCATATCCAAGACAAAGGTTGGCGGTGGATTGATTCAAGGCCGACTCAAAAAAGGTAATATTGAATCGATATTCAATGTTCAAACTTTCAAAGTATTCCTTGTCGTAAGGTTTTGTACTAAAAAAAGCTACTTTGATGTGATTCCCATTAGGGTTATTGCGTTTAGTCATTGTAATACCATTTCAATTCTGCTCGATAGTATTCTATCCCTTTTTCGTTTTCCTCAAGTCTAATGACATGATTGACCAATTGATATTGGAAGCTGATTCCTTCGAATTTTTCTTTGACAATGCTCAGATACTCTCTAACGATAAACATAAGGTCGGGGGCCACCAAGTTAAATTGTTGAATAAGCCTTTTTCGCTCTGTACTAGCTCCTGGATACATTTTAATAACAACGGGCGGTTGCATGTGACCATTTAGGATTCTTTGCCATGCTTCCCTATAATTGTAGGTGATGGTAATCAAGTTGCCATTTAGGGTCAAGCGTTGAACGTGTTTCGTAGTCATTTTTTTTTGTAAAGATACAATGGGGATATTTTTGTTTAATGATTTTAAGTATTAATTAAACAATATTTACTCCTCAATGAAGGATTATAACTGAAATTCGAAGGAGTCAATGGTACATTTGAGAATACCGGCACTTTTGTCCTTTAATGGGCCGAATAACGGGACAACAAAGGATATTTTAAATTTCCAATTTAAACCCGTCCCGTTCTCAGTCTTTTTTAGTTGTCCCACGAATTAACCTTTTATGGGACCGATTTCTTGAACCAAATTATCAGTGAAAACTAAAATTCATTTTAAGAGGAGTAGCTTAGGAAATTACTCTAGAGTCATTTGGTTTCTTGTTTTTAGACTCCATAACGTCCATTAAATTCTGCATATCCTCCCCTACTTTCTTTTCAATTACCCTTGCATAGATTTGAGTAGTGGATAATTTGGTATGCCCCAAAAGTTTTGAAACAGTATCAATTTGAACCCCAAAGGACAAGCTTACGGAAGTGGCAAATGTATGTCTTGCGGTGTGGAAGGTCATTTTCTTACGAATTCCGCAAGCACTGGCTATATCTTTCAACGTGCGGTTCATCATCTGGTTGCTGTAGATTGGGAGCAATCTACCCGATTCAACTAGTGCCTTTTCATCTCTATATTTATCGATGATTTCTTTGGCTTTTGGTAGTAAAGGAATCTTTAAAGGTTCATCGGTCTTTGTACGTTTTGTGTAGATTCAATCATTGCCATCGTTTCCCTTTACCAATAGATCGGCCTTTATTTCGTGGACATCGACATAGGACTAGCCTGTATAGCAGGCAAAGATGAACAAATCCTTTACACGTTCTGTTGTCTTATCATTGAAGGAAGTCTCCTCAATCAAGCTCAAATCCCTTTCCGTCAGAAATTGTCGCTCTACTTTTTCAAATCTTAATTTAAAATTGATAAAAGGGTCTTTTTCAAGCCATTCCAATTTCACTGCCAATCTTGATATTTTCTTTAGCCGTTCCATGTGTTTCATGGCACCGTTATTGGCACAGCCCATTCTTGTTGCGGGTTTGTATTTTCTGATATATTGTTCAAAATCAACAATAAAACCATAGTTCAATTTTTTAAGGGGTACGTCCTCAATACCTTTTTCTTCTTTTAAAAACTCTTTGATACATCGTTCCGTGCTGTAATAGTTTTTCATGGTACCTTTTCTTAGCAAGGTACTCATAGTAGTATTGTGATAGGCAATCAGATCTAAGAGTGTTTTTCCACTTTCATCTTCTTTTAGATACCTTGCTTTTATGGCCGATGAAGTAATGTCAACATCCTCTTGTAGAAGTTGTCTATGCGCCTCGTGTAATCCTGTAAAGACTTGGTCCAAATACTTGTTCAGGGAAATGACATATTTCGAAAATCCCTTTCCTCTTTTGCGTTTTTCGTCCCAAAGTGAGGCTTTCAATTCCCGATTTAAACTAAATTCGGCTCTTTTGGCATCTACTGTGACCCGAGCATAAATCTTAATTGTGTCAGTTCTAGAGGTGAGTTTCCTGACGACAAATACGACAGATAATCTACTGTTTTCCAACATAATACATAGCTTTCGGTTTATAAATAAATTGGTAAAAAACACGAGGTCAAATACCTTCAAAAGCTACTTCAATGTACAAAAAATACGATGGAAATCAATTCCCGATTAGGACACCAGAACGGTGTTTTCAGGTATTTTCAGATGGTTTCATTTGACATCCCTAAAAACATAAAACGTTGCAAATCAGTCGATTTGCAACGTTATGCAACTATATGAAAATAGTCAAGTCGGGGTGGCAGGATTCGAACCTGCGACCTCCTGCTCCCAAAGCAGGCGCGATAACCGGGCTACGCTACACCCCGAAAAAACATTAAAAAAAGCGGAGAGACTGGGACTCGAACCCAGGCGACGGTTACCCGTCGACAGATTAGCAATCTGCTCCGTTACCACTCCGGCACCTCTCCTAATGTTTCAATGAACAAGCATTTTTAAATGCGGATGCAAATGTACCTTTTCAAGGGCAACATCGCAACTATTTTTTTGATTTTTTAGATAGCATTATTCCGGATACTCCACTCGTAAATGATAAATGTTGGTGAGCTTTTGCTTCAATATCTTTTTTACCATCTCGATTTCCTTCAAGGTAATGTTGGCGTTGTTGAATTGGTTCGCTTTCATTTGACCGGAAACAATCTTTTCAACAAACTCGTCAATAATGGGATAAGTTGGATTTTTCAAACTTTTGGAAGCTGCCTCCACGGCATCGGCCATCATTAGAATTGCGGTCTCTTTGGAAAAAGGAATGGGCCCTGGGTATCTGAAATCTTCCTCGTCGACTTCAGCCCCTGATTCACTTTGTTTTTTATAAAAGTAGTAGACCAAAGTGGTCCCGTGGTGCGTCCGCAAAAAGTCTATTACCCTGTCTGGTAGATTATTTTTTCGAGCCATGTCAATGCCCTTTAGGACATGCCCAATGATGATTTTAGCGCTCTCTTTAGGCGGAATATCATCATGTGGATTACTATTTGTGGTCTGGTTTTCCGTGAAGAACGTAGGGTTCTCCATTTTACCAATGTCATGTTGAAGGGCCCCTACTCGGACCAACATAGCATTGGCGCCAATTGCGTTGGCTGCGGCTTCCGCCAGATTAGCAACCTGAAGTGAGTGATGAAAAGTGCCCGGCGCTCTATTGGATAAATCTTTCAATAGTTTGGAGTTTGTATCAGAAAGTTCCAGAAGGGATACATCTGAAATCAATCCAAAAACCTTTTCATAAATGTAAATGAGGGGTTGTGAAAACAAGGTCAGCAATCCATTTAAAACGAAGATGCCAAACAATATCCACTCAATGCCATCCATACCTCCTTCATGGATAATGTGAAAGGCGAAATAGCCGATGACATATATTAAAGTGATTTGACCCACTGAAATAAAAAGATTCGCTCTTTTGTATAGCTCAGAAGCGGTCAAAATCGTGACGATACCCGCAATGGTCTGTAAAAAAACATACTCGAAACTATTGGGTACCACAAAGCCCAATATGAGTACGGTGAGTACATGGGTGAACAATCCCAAACGTGCATCAAAAAAGTTTTTCAACACCAAAGGCAAAATACAAAGGGGTACCACGTATACATAACCTTCATAATGCTTTACCATTAATGTGGTAGCTACCACCATAACCAGGATGTTGACCAAAATGAAGGTCACCTTATTATTGTTTTCAAAGATGGACGGCCGGTACCTCTTCAAGAATAGAAGCAGCATCACCAAAACCAGTGCCACTAGAACCGTGTAACCAAAAAGTATAAAGTAGTAGTTATTTCCACGCCATAAGTCGGACTCATATTCTTCCCTAAGGGAATTCAGAACTTTTAGGTTCTCCCCTTCAATCACCTCTCCTCTAGTGATGATTAAGCTACCTCGGTCCACTTCACCTCGCGTATAGGACAGCGTGCTCAGCTCGTCTTCCAGTACTTTTTGGGTAAGGGCTTCATCGTAAAACACATTGGATTCCAATAGTCCTACTGGCATTTGGGCAAGGTTTGAACTAGATGGAATACCGGCATTCTCCAGTAGCGTCGTCAATTGGGCTTTTGAGGCTTCCAAATCCAGAAAACTGCTAGACCCAACCGTCATCGCTTCATTATTCTTGATGAGAAAAATAGCATTCGCCCCAGGAAGCTCCTGAAAAATACCATAAGCGTAGATTTGCTTGAACGCATCTTGGACTACACTCCTATATTTGGACGCATCCCCGGTACTCAATTGACCATTTTGAATACTATTGGACAGTGCACTCTCAAAAGCAGATTGAATCTCAAGAGTAACCGAATTGTCAAACTGATAGTACAAGGTCCGGTCTTCTTCAATGGAGCGTCGCTCTGCTTCAAGCTCTTCTTCGGATTTTTTTATTGAAAAGTCAATAGGTGCATACAAGTTTTCGTATTGCCAAGGTTTTCCTTTTTGAAACTCGTATTTGAACTTTCCTCCCTTGGGAAAAAAGAACACAATCAAAAAAACGGAAAGGAAATAAATAAAACCTTTGTAGACCAGTGATTGGTAGGTATAAATGTTATCCAAGGTTTTTCCCATACAGAAATGCTTCCTCCCAAAAATAGAAAATATAAATCACTGCTAAGGCTGGGGCAGTTTCAGTCCCTTCTTTGCTTTTAATTTTAGTATTTTGCAGCCTTAAATCAAACTGGAATGAACAAAGTTGTAATCGTCTCGGCAGTGCGTACCCCAATAGGCAGTTTTATGGGGTCTTTATCCACTGTTCCCGCCACTGAACTTGGAGCCATCGCTATTAAAGGTGCCCTCGAAAAGGCTGGGGTTTCCCCTGATGATGTGGAAGAAGTATTAATGGGAAATGTTGTGCAAGCGGGTAATGGACAAGCACCTGCCCGACAAGCAGCGATTCATGCAGGAATTCCAGATTCTGTTCCGTGTACAACGGTGAACAAAGTATGCGCTTCTGGAATGAAAGCGGTCATGCAGGCCGCACAGTCCATTGCCTTAGGTGAAAACGATATTGTTGTGGCTGGCGGAATGGAAAACATGAGTCTTATACCGCACTATGCCTACATGCGTAAAGGGGTGAAATTTGGTCCAACAGGAGTTATCGATGGAATGCAGAAAGATGGTTTAGTGGATGCCTATGATCAAAATGCGATGGGCGTTTGTGCTGATGCGTGTGCGGAAAAATATGACTTTTCTAGAGAGGAACAGGATGCCTTTGCCCTGCAATCCTATGACCGTTCCGCAGCAGCATGGGAAGGTGGAAAGTTCAATTCAGAAATAGTTTCTGTTGCAGTACCGCAGCGCAAGGGAGAGCCCATCCAAATCACGGAAGACGAAGAGTTCAAAAACTTAAGAAGAGATAAAGTAGCAGCCTTACGACCTGCGTTCACCAAAGAAGGCACGGTTACGGCAGCCAATGCGTCAACGATAAATGATGGTGCGGCAGCTCTTGGTTTGATGAGCGAAGCAAAAGCTCAAGCACTTGGCTTAAAACCCATTGCAACGATAAAACGCTATGCGGATGCCGCCCAAGAACCCAAATGGTTTACAACGGCGCCAGCTAAGGCTTTACCGAAAGCGCTTTCCCGTGCTCAAGTCAGTTTGGAAGACATTGATTTTTTCGAGTTCAACGAAGCCTTTTCGGTTGTGGGATTGGCCAACATGAAGTTGTTGGGTTTAACGGATAAAAACGTAAACGTTAATGGTGGTGCGGTATCTTTGGGGCATCCCTTAGGATGTTCCGGAGCTAGGATATTGGTAACCTTAATTCACGTCCTGCATCAAAATGAAGCCAAATTAGGTGCAGCCGCTATTTGCAATGGAGGTGGTGGTGCATCTGCCAATGTGGTAGAACGCAATTAATCTCAGGCACAACCGAAATATGGATTATGGAATTTGTCCACTAAGTGTTGTTGCCCTAAGGGAAAAACCTGATGAAATCGCAACAATGGTTTCACAAATGTTATATGGGGAAGCATTTAAAATTATCGAAACCCGTAAGCATTGGAGCAAAGTGCGCCTAGCCCATGACAAATTCGAAGGCTGGTCACAAAACCTGCAAATCCAACAGATTTCAGAGGAAGATTACCAAAACTTGACACAAGAAGAATCGCATAGAAGTCTCGATTTGATTTCACATGTTGAATCTGCTAAGGGTATCATCAAGCCCATACTTTTGGGAACAGTCACCTCATCTTCAAGTTTTTTAAAGGATGTATTTGAGGAAGCATCTTGTCACGGTGCGCAGAAAAGGGAATCTTTATTGGATACGGCCTTACTTTACTTAAAAACACCTTATTTAAATGGAGGTCGCACCCCTTTTGGTATTGATGCTTCTGGCTTTACCCAGATGGTATATCTCATCAATGGCTATTATTTGGCCCGCGAGGCTGAACAACAGTCCAAACAAGGACAAGCTTTAAGTTTTATTGAGGAAAGCGAGCCAGGAGATTTGGCTTTTTTCGATGATTCAGAAGGCGTCATAGACCATGTTGGCATCATTCTGCAAGACAATCATGTTATCCATTGCCATGGCGAGGTCAGAATTGACCGTATTGACCATACCGGAATTTTTAATCGAGATACAAGAAGGTATTCCCATCAACTGCGCGTCATTAAAAAAGTGATATAAAAAAAGCCCCAAAATTGGAGCTTTTTTATTCTAGTGCATTGTGAGTATTACTCTTGTAACAATTGCTTTACTCTCATAAAGTTGTCATTGTCACCAAGTGCTCCATAGATGTTCTTCAACTGACTTAAGATGCTTTGATTATCTGGATTGCTCTTTAGAGCGTTCTCCAAAATATCTGCACCTTCTTTGAACAAATCATCCTTCTTTTGCTTCAACGCGTCATATTTGGCGATATCTGCTCGAGAGCTACCCAATTCATTCATTTCATCAATAAGTCCGTTACCTTCATTCACATAGGTTGTTGAAAGGTTAAGAATCGCGTTGGTATAAGCAGGATCAATCTCAAGGGTTTTCAGATAGGCATCTCTCGCTTCCATAATGTTACCTTGCTCCATATTGATTACTCCAATGTTGTATAACAAATCTGGATTGTCCGGCTCCATTTCAGACGCTTCAGCCATAAGTTCTTTAAACCTATCCTTGTTATCCATAGTATAATACAGGTTAGCTTCACCTAAAACCAAGTTTACATCGTTTGGATTTGCGCCCCGAGCGTCTTTGTAAGCGGCTATAGCTCTTTCGGTTTCACCAAGCGATTGATAAATCAAAGCGATATTCTTCACGATTTCTGCTCTTTTCGCAGGAGTTCTTTCCTCAGTAGGGTCTTTGTGAGTACCCGCTTTCACGTACAAATCGCGATTGGTCAAGCTCATTTCTTCCACTTCACCGGTCTCTATGTTGACCGCTTTATAACGAACCCCACTACCATCGTAGTTCATGTCCTTCAGTTCATTGTAGTATACCAATGCTTCTTCGTAATGTTTACCGTTTACTGCACTACTTGCGGCATAGTACAAGTATGTAGTATCTTGAGGGCTCAATACGTAACTCAAATACAGCTTTTCAGAAGCTTCTTTAAACAATTGTTTGTTGTTGTCTTCCACCGCTGCATTGACCAAATCCGTGGTCATTAAAGCCATTTGTTGGCCGGCAGCTTCACTATATTTCTTTTTTCCAGAGGCATCTTCGATAGAAATTACCTTCTTGTATGATTCAACTGCTGTTTTAAAGGCACTGCCAGTACCCTTTTTGGCCAAATCATAATGTACATTTCCTTTTAAGGCATAATACTGCGCTTGCAACCTTGGGTCAGCCGCGTTTATGGTACCTTGAGCACCTTCCAAAGCAGTTTTTGCTCCAGCAGCATCTCCAGCTTTGAACGCCTTTTCGGCCGCTTTGATTTCGTTCTTTTGTGCAAAACCATATGCAGAGAATGCAATCGCAATTAGCAATAAAATTCTAGTTTTCATTTGAGTAATATAATTAGTGTTTAAATGATTATTATTCTCCATCTTTTTTCTTTTCGTCCACATCATCTCCAAAATCTGTACCATCTTCACCTTGCACCTCAATATCGCGAATATCGGCTTCGTCCACAGCGTCTTCATCTTTCATGACTTTGGCGACCGCTGCGATAGAATCAGTGTCCTTCAAATTAATGAGCTTAACCCCCTGCGTAGCCCTTCCCATCACGCGTAAATCTTCCACGCTCATACGAATGGCAATACCCGATTTATTGATAATCATCAAGTCATCGGAATCCGAAACATTTTTGATGGATACCAAATTACCAGTTTTATCGGTAACAGATATAGTTTTAACACCTTTTCCGCCCCTATTAGTGATACGATAGTCATCTATTGTAGAACGTTTTCCATATCCATTTTCGGAAACAACCAAAATATCATCCTCAAAATTATGCACGGAAACCATTCCAATCACTTCGTCCTCTTCACTAGCTAAAGTAATTCCTCTAACGCCCGAAGCATTTCGTCCCATCGGACGAGTCTTGCTTTCTTCAAAACGAATCGCCTTACCTGACTTTAGTCCCAACAAAATTTCACTGGTACCCGTGGTCAATTTTGCTTCCAGCAATTCATCCCCTTCCCTAATGGTAATGGCATTGATTCCATTTTGTCTTGGACGGGAATATTGTTCTAAAGAAGTCTTCTTTACTGTTCCCTTTTTAGTAGCCATAATTACATAATGGCTATTGACGTACTCTTCGTCCTTTAAGTCGCGGGTGCATATAAAAGCTTTCACCTTATCCTGCTGGTCAATGTTGATAAGGTTTTGGATAGCTCTTCCTTTAGAAGTTCTGCTACCTTCAGGAATTTCGTAAACCCGCATCCAATAACATTTTCCTTTTTGTGTAAAGAAAAGCATGTACTGGTGATTCGTACTCACAAAAAGATGTTCCAAAAAGTCTTCGTTTCGCGTGGAAGATGCTTTTTGGCCAACACCACCCCTATTTTGGGTTTTATACTCGCTCAAAGATGTTCTTTTGATGTAGCCTGCATGTGAAATGGTAATCACCACCTGCTCATCTGGAATCATGTCCTCAATACTCAAATCCCCTCCAGCGAAGTTGATTTCCGAGCGACGAACATCACCATACTTTGCTTTGACCTCAGTAAGCTCGTCTTTGATAATATTCATGCGACGCTCTTTCTTATCAAGGATATCTTTCAAGTCCTCAATTGTCTTTTTAAGGGCATCGTATTCATCACGAAGTTTATCTTGCTCAAGACCGGTCAACTGACGCAAACGCATCTCGACAATGGCCTTCGCTTGAATCTCTGTCAGCTTGAACCGTTCAATCAAGTTGTTGCGCGCTTCCTCTACATTGGAAGAACCGCGAATAATAGCAATTACTTCATCTATATTATCCGAAGCAATGATTAGTCCCTCTAAAATATGGGCTCGTTCTTCGGCTTTTTTGAGTTCATATTGCGTTCTGCGAACGACCACCTCATGACGATGCTCCACAAAATGGTGAATAATCTCCTTAAGGTTCAAGAGTTTGGGTCTACCATTGACCAAGGCAATGTTGTTCACGCTAAAAGAAGACTGCAAAGCTGTGTACTTATACAGCATGTTCAGAACGATATTCGGAATAGCATCCCGCTTGAGCATGTACACGATGCGCATACCCTTACGGTCAGACTCATCTCGAATAGTGGAAATACCCTCTATCTTCTTATCATTGACAAGGTCAGCCGTCTTCTTAATCATATCGGCTTTGTTGACCTGAAAAGGGATTTCCGTTACGATGATGCATTCCATACATTGAACCTCTTCAAAAGAAGCGTTGGCCAGCATCACGACACGCACTCTTCCGGTATGAAACGCCTCTTTAACCCCATCGTACCCATAAATGATTCCACCAGTTGGGAAATCGGGTGCTTTGATGTGGGTCATCAATTCATCAATTTCAATAGCATCATTATCGATATAGGCAATGGTACCATCTACCACCTCTGAAAGATTATGAGGGGCCATATTGGTAGCCATTCCCACCGCAATCCCCGATGCTCCATTCACCAATAAATTGGGTATACGAGTAGGCAGTACAGTAGGTTCCTGCAAAGAATCATCAAAATTCAGCTGATGGTCTACCGTATCCTTATCGATATCCGCCAACATTTCGTCGGCGATTTTTCGCATTCTCGCCTCGGTGTAACGCATCGCCGCGGGGCTATCGCCATCTACGGAACCAAAGTTACCTTGGCCGTCTATCAACATATACCGCAAACTCCACTCCTGCGCCATGCGCACCATGGTATCATAAACTGAAGTATCACCATGTGGGTGGTATTTACCCAAAACCTCCCCTACGATACGAGCTGATTTCTTGTGTGCACTGGTAGAGCGAACGCCCAGTTCATGCATCCCGAAAAGCACCCTTCGGTGAACGGGTTTCAAACCATCCCGCACATCTGGCAGTGCACGTGACACAATGACCGACATTGAATAATCAATGTAGGCAGATTTCATCTCATCCTCTATGTTTATGGGAATTAACTTTTCTCCTTCCGCCATGCTAAAATCTAGTCCTTTTTACTGGTTAAAACATCATGGCAATATACGGAAATTCAACCCTTGGAGACGGACTGTCAGGGACTTTATTAAAAAAATTATCAACATTTAACTACCCAGCATTATTGATGATAAACCTTTGTTAAAGTCTTGGCAAAAAGGACTTTATTTCGACAATTAAAACATGTTTGTCGAATATGGGTACAGTATTTGACCTGTGTAAGCATACTTTTATTAATTTTAATTGCTGAACAAAAAAGTTTATGGACGATAATTTTTCACCAAGAGTAAAAGACGTAATTGCGTACAGTAAAGAAGAGGCCCTACGACTGGGCCATGATTTTATTGGTACGGAGCATTTGATGCTCGGTCTTTTAAGGGATGGAAATGGAAAAGCCATCAACATTTTGGATGCATTGGATGTAGACTTGGACCACTTGCGCAGAAAAGTGGAAATTCTAAGTCCAGCCAATCCAAATACAGGTACGGTCCAAAAGGATAAGAAAAACCTGCATCTTACCCGACAAGCAGAACGTGCTTTGAAAACCACGTTTCTGGAAGCCAAACTTTTCCAAAGCTCCTCCATTAATACCGCACACCTTTTGTTGTGCATTTTGAGAAACGAGAATGACCCTACCACAAAGCTTTTACACAAGCTCAAGGTAGACTATGATAATGTAAAAGAACAGTTCAAGTCCATGATTACGAGCGACGACGATTATTTGGACACCCCACGTTCCGAATCCTTCCCAAGCGACCCTGAAGATTCAGGAGAAGCCAAGGAGAGTGGTTTTGGTTCCAGTAGCGGGCAAAAAGGAAACAAAAAATCCAAAACTCCGGTCTTGGACAACTTCGGTAGGGATTTAACCCGTCTTGCAGAAGAAAACAAGCTTGACCCCGTTGTGGGCCGCGAAAAGGAAATTGAGCGGGTTTCCCAGATATTAAGCCGAAGAAAAAAGAACAATCCTTTATTGATAGGTGAACCTGGAGTGGGTAAAAGTGCCATCGCTGAGGGATTGGCTTTGCGCATCATTAATAAAAAGGTTTCACGAATTCTGTATAACAAAAGAGTAGTCACTTTAGACCTTGCTTCCTTAGTAGCAGGAACAAAGTACCGTGGGCAATTCGAAGAACGGATGAAAGCCGTGATGAACGAATTGGAGAAAAACGATGATATCATCCTTTTCATTGATGAGATTCATACCATCGTTGGTGCGGGTGGTGCCACCGGAAGTTTGGACGCATCCAATATGTTCAAACCAGCCTTGGCTCGAGGTGAAATCCAATGTATTGGAGCCACAACCTTAGACGAGTACCGTCAGTATATCGAAAAAGATGGTGCTTTGGAGCGAAGATTCCAAAAAGTAATGGTAGAACCTACTACGGTAGAAGAAACCATCGAAATCTTGATGAACATCAAGGGGAAATACGAAGACCACCACAATGTAAATTACACGGATGATGCCATCGTAGCGTGCGTGAAACTCACTAACCGCTACATGACCGACCGCTTTTTACCAGACAAAGCCATTGATGCTTTGGATGAAGCCGGTTCACGCGTACACATCGTGAATATGGATGTTCCTAAACAAATTCTTGAACTGGAAACCCAATTGGAAGAAGTTCGGGAATTAAAGAACAGTGTAGTTAAAAAGCAAAAATACGAGGAAGCGGCCAAGCTACGGGATGATGAAAAACGTTTAGAAAAGGAATTGCAAGCCGCGCAAGAACGTTGGGAAGCAGAAAGCAAGATGCACCGCGAAACGGTTTCTGAGGATAACGTAGCGGATGTTGTTTCGATGATGAGTGGGATTCCCGTAAATAGAATCGCCCAAACCGAAAGCAACAAATTGGCCGAATTACCGGACCTTATTAAAGGATTCGTTATCGGACAGGATGAAGCAGTTGCCAAGGTTGCGAAAGCAATCCAACGGAATCGTGCCGGACTAAAAGACCCGAACAAGCCTATTGGTTCCTTTATTTTCTTGGGACAAACAGGAGTGGGTAAAACCCAATTGGCCAAGATTTTGGCGAAGGAGTTGTTTGATTCTGAAGATGCTTTGATTCGAATTGATATGAGCGAATACATGGAAAAATTCGCCATTTCAAGATTAGTAGGAGCACCTCCAGGATACGTAGGATACGAAGAAGGCGGACAGCTTACAGAGAAAGTTCGCAGAAAACCCTATTCCGTGATTTTATTGGATGAGGTAGAAAAAGCACACCCAGATGTGTTCAATATGTTATTGCAGGTGTTGGATGATGGGTACCTAACGGATAGTTTGGGGCGGAAAATTGATTTCCGAAACACCATTATCATCATGACCTCCAATATCGGGGCAAGACAACTCAAAGACTTCGGTCAAGGCGTTGGTTTTGGTACAGCTGCCAAAAAAGCACAAGCGGACAGTCACCAGAAAAGCGTTATTGAAAATGCTTTGAAGAAAGCCTTTGCGCCAGAGTTCTTGAATCGTATTGATGACGTTATCGTTTTCAATCCTTTGGAAAGAGAAGACATCCACAAAATCATCGATATTGAATTGGACAAGTTGTTCAAAAGAATTCAGGATATTGGATACCACTTAAGTCTTTCTGAAAAGGCCAAGGACTATATTGCGGATAAAGGTTTTGACAAGCAATATGGTGCTAGACCCCTAAAAAGAGCAATTCAGAAATATATTGAAGATGCCCTTGCAGAGGAAATTGTCAATTCCAAACTGGAAGAAGGCGACAGCATCTTTATGGATTTGGATAAGAAGAAAGAGGAGCTTACAATTAAAATCGAAAAGCCAGAAAAATCCCCCAAAACAGAATAAGTTCACCTTACATACAAGAAGAAAAGCCGGTTTACAAACCGGCTTTTTTCGTAAGTAACAACCCGCGACAACCGTACATACGATATTTAGGTTGTTAATCTATATTTTTTTAGGGAGAATGGCTTTCCCTATACATTCGCCTTGAGACACACTATAATTTTGGGGAATGAGAATTGCGTACAGGAAAAATGCCCGAGTCGTACGAGAATACCGGCTGGACATTGGAACCGTTCAAGTATTTGATGATTACATGGTATCCGTCTTTGACGAAGGAGCTACCTTAACCATGGAAAGAGCTTATCAAATCATCGGTATTTCGGAAATACATTTTAGAGACAAAAACTTCGGTTACATCAGTTGGCGAAAGAATTCTTACGCCGTTGACCCAACCATCTACAGTTACTTAAGAGGGATGGAAAATCTGAAGGCCTTCGCTATCGTTTCCAAAAAGAAAATCGATATGCACAACTTCAAAATCGAGAAGCTCTTTTACAAGAACACTATGGAATTCTTTATCGAATTTGATAACGCCTTGGCTTGGATTAAAAGAAGGTTGGGAAATAAAAGAAAGTAAGGGCTTATTCCTTACCATGTTTGCCCTGCAGCTTTAAAAAAGCCGCTCCAAGAAATTCAGTAATATTTGAGGCTATCATCGCGTGCTCCCCAAGTTGGGATGCAGCGATATCGCCAGCAGCGCCATGAAGGTAAACGCCGAAAATGGCAGCGTCTAAACTCGCATAACCTTGTGCCAAGAGTCCGGTTAAAATACCCGCGAGTACATCTCCAGAGCCGGCTGTTGCCATTCCGGAATTTCCGGTGCTGTTGATGTATCCTTTTTCACCATTGATAACAATGGTATACGCATCTTTCAGACACAAGATACATTGATGGTCGTTACAAAACTGCTGCGCTTTTTCCAATTTATCGTAATCATCTTTCCAACCGCCCAACAGTCGTTCAAGCTCTTTAGGATGCGGGGTCAAAATGCTGTTTTTGGGAATAAGCGCCTTGAAATCATTGCGCTTCGCGAGGAGGTTAATGCCATCCGCATCAATTACAATTGGAAAATCGACCGAATTCAAGAAATGTCCAAAAGTTTCCTCTGTTCTGCTATCCATACCAAGTCCCATACCCAGTGCCACCGTAGTGGGAACAAAAGGCAACTGAATATCCAGAATTCTTTCCTCACCCTTATCGGTAAGCACCATAACCTCAGGGAGTCCAGTTTCCAGAGGTACATAGCCCAACTTGGGCACGTAGGCCGAAACCAAGCCGCAACCGGAACGCAAACAGGCTTTGGCCGCCAGCTGTACGGCTCCCATTTTGCCCTCGGAACCACCAATTACAAGGGCATGACCATAGGTACCTTTGTGGGAAAATCTTTTTCGAAATTTGAGCATTGGTCGTACCCAATCCTCCGTGACATATAAAAAATCAGTATCAACGTTTGCTAAAAACTCTGGATCCAATTGGATGTCCAGCACTTGCCATCCCTCCAGAAAAACTCCAATCTGAGGTAGAAAAAAAGAAAGTTTTGGAGCCTGAAAACTCAAAACATGATTGGCATGAATCACGGCATTTTCGTCAGGCACCCAATCCTGTGGCATCCCCGAGGGAACATCCACTGATAAAACAAACGCCTCAGAGGTATTTAAACTTTGAACCAGTTTTTGCACCCAACCATCCATGGGACGATTATATCCAATACCAAAGATGGCATCAATAATAATGTCATCCAGTCTAATTTCTGGGTGAGCTGATGTGGCATTTAGAAACTCCGGCCAAAGCTTTCGTTCTTTTAAACGCGCCATATTCTTCAAGAAATCATCGGACCTTTTTTCACTAAAGTTGACTACATAAACGGCTACATTAAAATCAGCTTCATGCAGCATCCGGGCCAAAGCAATACCATCACCGCCATTGTTGCCGACACCACAAAAAATCCGAAAAACATTGGGAGCTCCTTTAAGACGTTGGTTAATCCAATCAAAAATGCCAAGAGCAGCGCGCTCCATCAAAATATCGCTATCGATACCCTCCTTTTCAATTGTGAATTTATCAGCTTGATGTATCTGCGTAGCAGTTAAAATTTTCATTTTCCAACAAAACCTTTACAAAACTGAGGATTACTTAAAAATTTCCGCGTCATTTGATGAAGCTCTCAAAAATACTACTTTTACCTTGTAAAAATCAGTGTCGTGTCGACACGTCGAATTATGAAAGCAACTTTCACTTACTTCACTACTACTACCACCCCTTTGGGGTAAGCTATTCATTATTTCCGTCGATTCTTTATACACTGTATTTTTATTCTAAACCTAAAATCCATGAAGGTTCTAAAATTTGGTGGCACTTCGGTCGCCAATGCCGAAAACATACGCAAAGTTAAATCCATACTCAACGAAACTACTGAAACCAATCAGGTAGTGGTTGTATCTGCTTTTGGTGGTGTCACGGATATGCTTTTATCCGCCAGTGCCATGGCATCACAACGTGATGAAGGGTATACCCAGACGCTTGCAACCATTGAGCAACGTCATCTCACTACTATAAAGGAATTGTTACCCGTTACCAAACAAAGTTCGGTGCTCAGTAAGGTAAAAAGCCAATTGAATGTTTTGGAAACCTTGCTCGAAGGCGCTTTTTTGATTGGTGAGCTGACTCCAAAATTATCTGACCGCATCGTAGGCTATGGAGAATTACTTTCCAGTTATATCATTTCTGAATTTTTAAAAGAAGAAGGACTGTCAGCTAGTTTTAAAGATAGCCGGGAATTAGTCGTAACCGATACTTCTTTTGGCAATGCCCAAGTAGATTTTGTTGCTACGGGCCAAAGATGCGGTGATTATTTTTCTAATGTAGCTAATGATATTATAATCCTCCCCGGTTTTATTGCCGCAAGTAAAACCGGCGATTACACTACATTAGGAAGAGGTGGCTCTGACTTTACAGCAGCCATAGTTGCAGGTTGCATAGATGCTGAAAGCCTTGAAATTTGGACGGATGTCAGTGGTATGTACACCGCTAATCCGAAATGGGTGAAACAAGCGAAATACATCCCTAATATTAGCTATGAAGAAGCCATGGAGCTGTCACATTTCGGGGCAAAAGTTTTATACCCGCCTACGATTCAGCCGGTACTTCAAAAAAATATTCCCATTTGGATTAAGAATACCTTTGCTCCCCATGAACCTGGCACGCTGATATCCGAAAATCACAATGGAGCCCAGAACACCGTGCGCGGGATAAGCCATGTAGGAGACATTGCCCTTGTGTCACTGGAAGGTCCGGGAATGATAGGCATACCAGGCATCTCAAAACGATTTTTCGAAACCCTTTCTGTTAATGAGGTTAGTGTTGTTTTGATTACCCAAGCTTCATCTGAACATTCGATTTGTGTGGGCATTGCCGAAAAGGATATTGACAAAGTAGTTGATGCGGTAAAAGAAACTTTTGCTTACGAAATGTCTACCCACAAAATCAAGACACTTCAAATCGAAAAAGACTTGGCCATTGTTGCGCTAGTCGGCGATAATATGAAAAGCCATCAAGGTTTGAGCGGGCAAATGTTCAGCACTTTAGGCAAAAACAATGTCAACATTCGCGCCATTGCGCAAGGTGCTTCGGAACGGAATATCTCCGCAGTGATTCAAAAGGAAGATGTAAAAAAAGCCCTGAACGCCTTGCATGAGGTCTTCTTTGAAGAAAACGTCAAGCAGGTCAATCTGTTCATCATGGGTGTGGGTAATGTCGGCGGAAAGCTATTGAAGCAACTACATCAACAAAAAAGTTATCTGAAAGATGAGCTACAACTCAACATTCGCGTGATTGGGTTAAGCAATTCACGAACCATGCATTTTAATGATGAAGGCTTTGATTTGAACAACTGGGAAAGTTCATTAGCCGAGGGAGATAAAGCCAACCCTCAAGAATTTCTGCAACGCATTTTAAGCTTAAACCTGCGCAACAGCGTTTTTGTGGATAATACGGCCAGCGAAGTCATTTCCAAAACCTATGCTGATTTCTTAAGAAACAGCATTGCTATAGTAACCTGCAACAAAATTGCTTGTGCCTCTGAGTACGATAACTACAAAAATTTGAAAAGTTTGTCAAAGCGGTATCAAGTTCCCCTGCTTTTTGAAACGAATGTGGGAGCTGGACTACCTATTATCGATACCCTTAAAAACTTGATTGCATCAGGGGACCGTATCCTAAAAATACAGGCAGTCTTGTCAGGTAGTTTGAATTTTGTATTCAATACCTTCAATACCAACAACACATTTCACGACGTCGTGAAACAAGCGCAAGAGGAAGGTTACACCGAACCTGACCCGACTATTGATTTGAGTGGTATTGACGTGATGCGAAAAATTCTAATTTTAGTTCGGGAAAGTGGTCTAAAATTAGATTTAGAAGACATTGAGAATACCACTTTTCTTCCAGAAGAAAGTCTACAAGCGGAATCTACAGATGCCTTTTTTGAGACCCTAAAGACTCACGAATCCCATTTTCAACAACTTTTTAAAGCAGCCGCCGAGCAAAATTCTCGATTGAAGTATGTGGCACAATTTGATGAAGACAAGGCAAGTGTGGGTCTTCAACACATTCCAGAAGGGCACGATTTTTACAATTTGGAAGGCAGCGACAACATTGTGCTCTTTTACACAGAGCGTTATACCAAACAACCTCTGATAATTAAAGGGGCTGGTGCGGGTGCTGATGTAACGGCATCTGGTATTTTTGCGGATATTATTCGAATCGGAAACTTTTAATATGGAAAGCATTAAAGTTTTTTGTCCTGCTACCATCGCAAATATTTCGTGTGGATTCGACGTGCTAGGTGCAGCCTTAGATACGGTGGGTGATGAAATGATTGTGGCGAAAACCGCCGAAAAAGGAATCCGAATCACTAAAATTATCGGTCAAGACCTCCCTTTGGAAACCGAAAAGAACGTTGCTGGAGTAGCCGGATTAGCGTTGTTAGCGCAAGCTAAATACGATGGAGGTTTTGATATCGAAATCCATAAAAACATTAAACCAGGAAGCGGCATAGGAAGTAGTGCTGCCAGTTCGGCGGGAGCAGTTTGGGCAATGAATGCCCTTTTGGGGAAACCCTTTTCACCATCAGAATTAGTTGGTTTTGCCATGCAAGGTGAAAAAGTTGCTAGTCAAGTAGCACATGCCGACAATGTGGCGCCTGCCCTATTCGGTGGATTCACTTTAGTGAGAAGCTACAAACCATTGGATATTGTGCCTCTGCCTACTCCGGAAGAATTGTATGCCACAGTCATTCATCCACAAATCGAAGTGAAAACCTCCGATTCCCGAAATATTCTCAAAACCAAAATCACCTTAAAAGATGGTATTCAGCAATGGGGGAACCTCGGTGGCTTGGTAGCCGGTTTGTTTCGTAGCGATTATGAATTGATTGGCCGTTCACTGCAAGATATTATTGTCG
>CALBPG010000203.1 GCA_937899065.1 uncultured Allomuricauda sp. | reverse complement strand
CTTTTTATTTTCATCATGAAAATGTAGAAGACCACAGTACTGGAATAAGCCCGCAAACAGACATTGGAACAGTTTCCCGAAGTGAGCATTTGACCGTTGGAGACAGAAACTATGGTGAATTTGATTCCTTTTTTTCAATGGAGGCTAAAAGACTCCCTACTCCAGGGCAAAATAGAGAGAAGGAATATGTAATTGGTTATGATAAGCCCAATGGAGGAATAGAAAGATTCAAAAAAGGGATTCATGGAAGAAACTTAAAGTATGCTGCCATCATAGGTTATATTCAGAAAGACGACTTGGAATTCTGGTTTCTTAAGATAAACGACTGGATTGAAGAACTCATCAATTTATCAAACAGTAAATGGTTCGGTGAAGATAAATTGAATAAGATTGTTGAAGTATCTGATAACCGATATGCTATGTTAGAGTCTAATAATTTGAGGATTGATGTAGAGCCGAACATAGAACGCATCCGACTTCTACATTTTTGGATAAGTATTATCAACTAGCAAAGTCAGTTGAGCGAATGAACCAACCCTTACAGTCATACACATTGCCAAGTCACTCAAGTCAACTGCACAGGTCAAAACTTGTCAAAGAGTAAGTCATTAGCCAACGCACCAAAACGTAGAAAAACACGAAAACCTAATCGAGTAGACGGCCGTGAGCCATAAGCCCACGGTGCGCCTCTCACACCACCAAGCGTACGGGTCTCGTACTTGGCGGTTCATTGAATTTGAGGTTTAAATTTCAAATAGTAGTCCATCATACTTTCGTAACCCTTCCTTCTCAGGCCAGACAAAGTGATGGTAGTAATTAATATGGGGCTTTGGGCTACTGCCCAACCTCCCTTTCGAGTTCTACTCCAAGCATAAGCTTGTCCTTGTGGCACACCTAAACGGATAAGGTTCTTGCGCTTTCTTTCCAGCTTCTTCCAGTCATGCCAGATGCAGTAGCGAAGACGATTCCGCAACCACTCATCGAGTTGTTTGAGTTTGTGATGAATACTTGCCAATCGGTAGTTATTCACCCAACCCATCCATATTGCTTTGAGTTTGTGCAAACGCTCCTTAATACTGTAAGGCATTGTTTTCTTGGTTGCCACTTTCAATTTGCGCTTTAGGTTTACCCAACCTTCCTTATTCACTATCAACTGGTACCTGCCCTTTTCTCCTTTCTTGTAGGTCGGCACAAAGCCATGACCTAAAAGCTCAAAGTTATTTGGCCTTCTGATTCCGCTCTTTTCTCGATTGATAGGTAGGTCTAACCTATTCTTCAAGAACAG
>CALBPG010000202.1 GCA_937899065.1 uncultured Allomuricauda sp. | reverse complement strand
AGCATCAAGCATCAAGCATCAAGCATCAAGCATCAAGCATCAAGCATCAAGCATCAAGCATCTACTTTGGTTAGTATAGTAGCTCTAGAGTCGCATTTCGACGCTGTACCTTGAACTTTCCATTGGTGATGGTCGCAGTTTCGGCTACATCATCACCGTTAAATAGACTACCCGATAGCACTCCGCTAAATGTGCCTTCAACTAAACCATTTTCAGTGGTACTGAATTCCGCAACGGTTATTGTAAAACCAAAATCACCATCAGCACTCCCCGAGTATCTATAAAAGTTTTCTCCGCTATCGGTATACTCTATATTGTAGTTGTTGGCCGTGGATGATAAGGAATCATCAATGTCCTCTTCGGTAAAGGTACCTTTAGTAGGATTTAAAAAACGAAGCGTAATGGTTTCTTCTGAACCTTCAGTAGAGCCTGTAACAATAAGGTCGTCAAAAATGTCGAATCCACCATTTGGGTCTGAAAAGGACACATTTCTTCCATTTACGGTGAAAGAAAGTTCCTCGACGATATTAGGTTCATCTTCATCGCTGCAAGAATTAAAAACAAATAAAAGGGTACATACAAAAGTTAGGGCTAGGCTTAGCTTTTTCATAAAGAAATTTGATTTGAAAATGATAACAAAGGTTTTTGTTTTCATCGAAGCACATAACTCTAAATTGATGGATTTGGGATATGAATTGACCGTTAGCAAAAATTGCCCAATGCAAATCCCTTTAATCGGACAACATTGGGCTAAAATTTAATGTTTAGGGCTGATTTATCTTGCTGTATCACTCCACAGGAGCAGTATAGGTTACCAAATCAATTCCAATTCCGTTGGGGTCGATAATGGCAAAATGACGGTCGCCCCAAGGTTCATCTCGAATATCGACTTCAAAAGATATTCCTTTGGCCTTGAGTTGTTCATATATCTGGTCTACGTCTTCAACCTCTATGGTGAGGTACACCCCTTTTCCTGTAAAAGCGGTTTGGAAGATTGGTTTTTGGCTGGGGTGGTTGGGGAGTAAAAAGCCCAGTTCCGCTGATTTGTTTGGAGTAAGCAACTCTAGATTAAAATCGTTTTCAAAGGTGACTCCTAACGCTAGCGCTTGGGTATAAAAGGTTTTGGTTTCGGATAGTTTTTCAGTAATGATTCCGGCATTTAATTTCATGGTTTTTTCGTTTTGAGCATGTGCTGTTCCAAGCAGTAAAGCACATGCGATGAATACTATTTTTTTCATGGTGAACTATTTATAGCACAAACCTAGGCATGCACAAAAGCAGGAGATTGTAAAAAACGGACAAAGCCTATCGGAAGGCCACTGAAGGCGTGATACCGAAAAAAGTCTTGAAGTTTTTAATGAAATGTGCCTGGTCAAAAAAGCCTACATCGAATTACAATTTGTTTTCCTTAAGACTCGCTTGTGATGGTTTAGCATTGAGAATATGCTGAAAACGAACTACATTGCTGAAGGCTTTAGGGGTAGTTCCAATGTAAAAGTTGAAAATGCGCCGAAGTTGGCGTGGACTCAAGCCGGTCTCGAGCTCTTTTTCGATATCCAAGTAGCCCTTTCGTTCAAAAATTTTGCCCAAGGCTTTAAAAAAGCGCGGGTCGAGTTCCAAATTCGTTCAGTTTTTTCACAATGGAAGGGAAAGGATGACTTGACAAGAGATGGGTTTTAATCCATTCAGAAAACTGCGGGAGCACTTCTTGTAGCGGAGGTGAAACGTTGCTTAGAGATTTGGCTTCAATCCCATAAAGTAAAGGAAAAATAGCAGGTAGAAATCGAATCCCGATATAGTCAAAATCGTTGCCGATAGCAAATTCCGTATACTTTCGGCAAAAACCCATCACGAAGTTTTCTTCCGGTTTCTTGTGGTTGAAAAAAATATCAATACACCCATCAGAAACCACTCGATAATGAAATGGTTCAGCTAAAGGTTGGGTGGTTTTGAGTTGCCAATAACAATAAATGAATGGAGTAAGTGCTGCGTTGGGTTTTAGCTCTTCATACAGAATGTTGGTGTCCCCGAATTTTACCGAAGGTTGAATGGGACGATAATATTGAAGAATGTCAAGAACGTTTACCATACTTTCTCCTAAAGATAAGTGCAATTTAACAGGCGGCATAAGTCATATGGCCAACACAAATTCAATCATCTTTCTTTATAAGACAATAGTACAAATATTCAAGATGAAAATATCAATTCAACGCATGTTTCCCTACTACATTTGTATAAAAATTCAATAGGTATGCGACAGGTAAAATGGACTGGGGTTTACCCGGCCGTAACAACAAAGTTTACAGCAAATAGTGATTTGGACATACCCGCTTTCTTAAAGAATATCGAATACCAAGTCGATGCCGGCATTGATGGGGTGGTCATCGGGGGTTCTTTAGGTGAAAGCAGCACCATCACCCATAAGGAACGTTTGGATTTGGCACAGGCTACGTTGATGGCATTCGGAGATAAGATTGACATCATCTTGAATATAGCCGAAGGTTCAACCCGTGTTGCCATCGATTTAGTGAAAAAAGCCGAGGCGATAGGGCTTCACGGTTTGATGGTCCTTCCACCCATGATGTATAAACCCACCGACCAGGAGGTGGCCGATTACTTTAAGGTGATAGCGACAAGTACCACATTGCCTATTATGTTGTACAATAATCCGGTGGATTATAAAATCGAAGTGACCCTTGAGATTTTCGAGCAATTGAAGTCTTTGGAAAACATTTGCGCCGTTAAAGAAAGTACCAGAGATGTTTCCAATGTAACCCGAATGCGAAACCGCTTTGGTAACCGTTTCAAAATTCTTTGTGGGGTAGATACCTTGGCAATGGAAGAATTGTTGATGGGCGCTGACGGTTGGGTTGCCGGACTTGTAGATGCCTTTCCTGCGGAAACAGTGGCCATTTATCGTTTGACGAAAGCGGGTAGAATTGAGGAAGCGCGAAGCATTTACCGTTGGTTTCTTCCTATTTTGGAGTTGGATATTAATCCGCAACTTGTTCAAAACATAAAGCTGGCAGAGGTCATGACAGGTATAGGAACGGAACATGTTCGTGCACCACGGCACGTTTTGGTGGGTAAGGAAAGAGAACGGGTTATTGGAATTTTGGAGGAAGGTATCGCTTCAAGACCCGTTTTACCCGATTACTTGAGCATCGACACGAATTCAATCGTTTGATTTTAACCAGCACTATTCGAAAAAAACATGTCTGAAACCGATAGAACAAAAATGAAGATACTGCAATCGGTCAACCCTGCAACCCAAAGGGTGCTGCCGGGCGATTTCGCAATTGCTACCAGAGCCCAAATAGAAGAAACGGTTGCTAGGGCAAATGAAGCTTGGAAGGTGTATAAAAATCTTTCCGGTAGCGAGAAGGCTACATTTCTAAGAACGATTGCTGATGAAATTGAAGCATTGGGTGACAGCTTGGTTCAGCGTGCTGTGGAAGAGTCTGGCTTACCCGAAGGAAGAATTATAGGTGAAAGGGGTCGAACGTGTAATCAACTTCGCCTCTTTGCCAAGCTGGTTGAGGAGGGGAGTTGGGTCAATGCCGTCATTGATGAAGCGCAACCCGATAGACAACCCATGCCTAGGGTGGATATTCGAAAAATGTCCATTGCTGTGGGACCAGTTGTAGTATTCACGGCCAGTAATTTCCCATTGGCGTTTTCCACCGCAGGAGGCGATACGGCTTCTGCCTTGGCGGCGGGTTGCCCCGTAATCGTAAAAGCCCATCCTTCCCATTTGGGAACAAATGCATTAGTGGCGAAGGCAATCACCGAAGCGGCGGAAAAATGTAATCTACCGAAAGGTGTCTTTGCGTCTTTGAATGGGGAAATTGAAACGGGACAAGTGTTAGTACAGCATCCTTTGGTGAAGGCTGTCGCTTTCACGGGATCGTTCCGTGGAGGAAAAGCATTGTTCGATTTGGCAAATGGGCGACCAGAACCCATTCCCGTATATGCAGAAATGGGCAGCAACAACCCTATTTTCATCTTACTAGAAAAATTGGAATTGGAGCAAGATAGCTTGGCTGAAATGATAGCCAATTCAGTGAATTTGGGGGCAGGTCAATTTTGTACCAACCCAGGAATTTTGGTAATGCAGAAAGGCAAAAGCACAGAGGTTTTCTTGGAAAAATTACAAAAGGCGTTCGCCGAACTTCAATCAGCGGTAATGCTGAATGAAGGCATTTACGAAGCTTACCGTAAAGGAAAGACACAGAGTATGAGCTCATCTGGTGTCTCTGCCCTGTTTGAGGCGAAAGAAGATGGCGAATGGAAGGGAGCACCGAGTCTTGCAAAGGTGTCAGCCGCTCATTTCTTGGAAAATTCCAATCTGCAAGAAGAAGTTTTTGGACCATTTACTTTAGCAGTGCTTTGTGATGATGAAAACCAACTTCGGCAAGTAGCTGATGCACTTCATGGGCAACTGACCGCTACCGTTATGGTAACACAAGAAGAGTTGGAAAAAGCTTCTGGCTTATTGGAGGTTCTATCTCAAAAAGCGGGTCGGGTTATTTTCAATGGGGTACCTACCGGAGTGGAAGTTTGTCATGCCATGCATCATGGGGGACCTTTTCCGTCCACTACGAATGGCAAATACACTTCGGTCGGAACAGAAGCCATTCAAAGATTCGTAAGACCAGTGACTTTTCAAAATATACCGGATACGCTTTTGCCGAATGCCTTAAAGCGAGGCAATCCGCTTCAAATTTGGAGGACCGTAAACGGGGAGAAAGTGCGAACATGAGACAGACGTTCTATTGCATTGATGGGCATAGTTGTGGAAATCCGGTTCGTTTGGTCGCGGATGGAGGTCCAACACTGGTGGGCAAAAACATGATGGAAAAACGCCTTCATTTTTTAAAAGAATACGATTGGATTCGGAAAGGCTTGATGTTTGAACCCCGTGGTCACGATATGATGTCAGGCGCCATTCTATATCCACCATCCGACCCACAAAATGATATTGCCATACTGTTTATAGAAACCAGTGGCTGTTTGCCCATGTGTGGTCATGGCACGATTGGAACCGTAACCTTTATGTTGGAAGAAGGTCTAGTACAACCCAAAATCGATGGGCATCTCCGACTAGAAACTCCTGCGGGCCTTGTGGAGGTTAGCTATCGGAAAAAAGGACACAAGGTCGTCTCGGTACGATTGACCAACGTTGCATCGTTTCTATACAAACCAAATTTGACGGTGGAATGTCCCGATTTGGGAGAACTCATTGTTGATGTGGCGTATGGCGGGAATTTTTATGCCATTGTAGACCCACAAGCCAATTTTGGTGGAATCCAAAATCATACAGCCGAACAGCTCATTGGTTGGAGCAGAACAATCCGAAGTCGATTGAACGATGCACATGAATTTCAACACCCTTTGGAATCCGATATCAATGGGCTCTCACACATCTTGTGGACTGGAGAACCCCTTTCAGAAGAAGCTGACGCGCGCAACGCTGTTTTTTACGGAGATAAAGCGATTGATCGTTCTCCTTGTGGCACGGGTACTTCGGCTCGAATGGCGCAGCTTTTTACTAAAGGAGAATTATTGGTTGGTGATAGTTTTGTCCATGAGAGTTATATCGGGTCACAATTCGTTGGGCGTATAGAATCTACAACCAAGGTGGCTGACTTTGATGCCATTGTTCCAAGAATTGAAGGTTGGGCAAAAGTTACAGGCTACTATAACATCATATTTGATGATGAAGATGACCCCTACGCGCACGGATTTCAAGTAATATGAGGGGGAAAACGATACATATTGTTGGCGGTGGAATTGTAGGTTTGTGCACAGCATGGTATTTGAACAAAGCAGGCTGTAAGGTCATCGTGGTTGATGAACATAGTCTTACGGAAGGCACCTCTTTTGGAAACGCTGGAATGATTGTCCCTAGCCATTTTGTACCGATGGCCACGCCTGGGGTGATACAAAAAGGCTTAAAATGGATGTTCAATAGCAAAAGTCCCTTTTATATTAAGCCAAGGCTAAGTATGGAATTGGTCCAATGGTTATGGCAGTTTTACCGTTCGGCCAATGCAGGCCATGTACATAAAGTCATGCCTATTTTGTTTGAATTGAACGAGCGTAGCAAGGAACTGTACAAAACCATGGCGAAAGAACAGGACTTTGATTTTGGTTTTGAAGAAAAGGGCCTACTCATGTTGTACAAAACCAAAAAGCAAGCTGAAGAAGAGCAGATACTTGCTGAAAAGGCGTATCAACTAGGGGTAAAAGCTGAGGTTTTGGATGCCAATGGCTTAAAAAGGTTTGAGCCGGAAATGGATTTGGATGTTTTGGGCGGGGTCTATTTCCCAGGGGATGCACATTTATATCCCAATCATTTGATGGCGCAGTTGGTTAATAGACTAAAGCAATCGGGAGTTACTTTTTTGTCGGAAACCTCAATTGTTGATTTTACCATAAAAAGCGCAAGAATTCAGTCTTTGCTAACGGATGCGGATAAAGCTATCCCGGTCGAAAATGTGATTTTGTCTTTAGGTAGCTGGACTGGGCATTTATTGAGAAAGGCTGGAATAAAGATTTATTTGCAGGATGGAAAGGGGTATAGCGTCACCTTGGAAAATCCAGGATTGCGTCCCCGAATCCCAACGATTTTATCTGAGGCCAAAGTCGCGGTTACGCCTATGGGAAATGATTTGCGAATTGGAGGTACTTTGGAGCTTAGCGGATTATCCCAAAAAATCAATCAAAAGCGTGTGGAAGGCATTATAGAAAGCGTCCCGAAATACTACAAAAACATTGCTGTGCCTTTTGGTACCCAAACCAAAATTTGGAAGGGTTATCGCCCCTGCACTCCAGATGGAATGCCTTACATTGGCCCTTCCGATACGATTACAAATCTATTTGTGGGCACGGGACATGGCATGATGGGTTTGAGTCTGGGTGCTGTGACGGGCAAGTTGTTATCACAAATGATAATACGGGAAAAACCAATGTTGGCCACGGAACCGTTTCGCTTAAACCGTTTTTAGCACACTACTATAACGTCGTCATCGATTTTCGGTATTGGGAAGGGGTACTCCCTTTGATTTTTTTGAATTGCCGTATAAAATTGGATACGTTTTGAAAGCCCACTTCGTAGCAAACCTGTTCAATGGTGGCGCTTTTGTTTTTCAATAAAATACAGGCGTTTTCTATACGAAGTTCATTCAAAAACCGAATATAGGATTTGCCCGTATGGCGTTTAAAAAAGGCACTGAATTGGGAACGACTCAAATAAGCAATTTTGGCAATTTGCGGAATGGAAATCACTTCTCTAAAGTGTTTAAAGGTATAGTCCAGTACCTTGTTGAGACGACCTCCTTCGTTTGTGCTTAAAGAAATATTGTAATTGTCCCCATTGAGATAGGTTTTCTCGGCATCATGTGCTAGGGCCAGTATCTCCAAAAAAGTGATGACCAACTGTGTATTTTGAAGCAAAGGAGTCTCTACGATTTGGTTAAAAATCATTTCATTTGAAGCTCCGCTGATTTTGACCACTTTATACGATGCCAGCAGCAGATGTTTCAGTGAATCCATTTCTTTGATTTCAAAAAATGATTTCCCAAAGGACAATTCATCAAAGAATAGGGAAATCCCTTTTACACCTGGTGAATCATGCGTGTAGTATTCTTGAGAGCACTTGAACAAATGCGGTACATTGGTTCCAATGATAAAAACATCTTTTTCGGTAAAGGAGGTCATGCCGTTTCCAGCGTAAAAGATGCCTTCCCCCTTAACAATTGCGGTGATTTGAAACTCTGGATGGTAATGCAGTTGGCTGTAAAAATGAGGACCTTCATCCACCTGCTTCAACAGCGCATGATCTTCCGATTTTTGAATTTTGAACGGTATGGCATGATGGTCTTTCAATCTTCCGCTTGCTTGACATGTGAAGCTAAACAACTTTTGAGGATTAGAAAGGATTGAAAACGGAAAAGGTTCTCAGAAAGAACTTACGTCTTACGCTGCCGCGGTCTTATTTACAGCTACTACCCAGCAACATTGGGATGATGTATTTCAAAAGCATCTCAAAAGGAAGTTTCCCGCGCCAATTACCGTAATTGCTTCCAGTGAACACCACTTTCGCATCGTATTCCGGTAGAATCATCATGTATTGCCCACCGTTTCCTGAGGCGAACAAAACCTCCGTTTTGATGTCTTCGTATTGCAAGGTTTCGGTATACCAGTAAAACCCATATGTCGCGCTGTGGTATTTTGCATTGGCCATTTTAGAATAGCGCGTGAAGGAAAAATCAATAGGGATTTCGCCTTTGGTTGAGGTTGCTATCCAGTTTTCACTCACCACTTGGTTTCCATCCCATTTTCCTTGGTTGTGAACGAGTTTGGCAACCTTGAGCATATCGATGGGCAGAATATAAAAGGAACCTGCCGTCATGCCCTTTCCTTTGGGGGATACGGTCCATTTATAGTCTGTTATCCCTAAAGGACCAAAAAGGTTTTTCTTGGCAAAATCCATAATGGACATACCGCTCGCTCTGGAGATGACTTCGCCCATCAGCATGGGGGCATTGGAATTGTAGGACCAGTTTAATCCCGGTTTTCCTTTGAGCTGTATGTTGAGGCAGTAAGCAATCCAGTCTTCTGTGTTCCACATGGCATCTTCGCAATACGGACCAATGTCATAAAACTCCTCGCAGCTAAAACCCGAACGCATTTCCAAAAGGTGTTGTACTTTGATTTTTTTCTTTTCGGGATTCTCCAACTCTGGAAAGAACTTGGATAAAGGGTCGTCCAAGGAAATAAGTTTTTTATCCATCGCGATTCCGGCCAATAGGCTTGTAATGGATTTAAAAGCGGACCGAGTATCGTGTCGGGTGTCTCTTTCAAAACCATTAAAATATTCTTCCACAATTAGAGAATCACAGTGTTCCACAAGAATTCCGTCAATTCTTGGGTAGGTTTTGTCATTTACTTTAGCCTTTAGGGTTTCAAGTGTTGGATTTTGGTTGGTTTGTGCGTCAATATGTAGAACGCAAATAAGTGCTAAAGCAAAAAGAATGCTTCTCATTATAAAGGTTGGTTTACAAATTCATAGGTAATGAGGTCCTATTCAACCAACTGTTACAGTTCTGAAATTAATAATGGATTTGCGTTCAAAAAACCAATAGGAATCTATCGGTATGCTGAGTTATGGATATCCCGCTCGCTGCAATTCTTTTTCAATATTTGGCACAGCATATTTGACAAGTTTTTTAAGCTGATAGTACAACAACAATTTGTTATTGCGGTAAGCTCGAGTCTGTTGTAAAAGCATTTTGAACTTGGCATCCTTTTTTAGTGCCTCAAAATCCAAAGGGACGTCCCCTGCGGTGTATTGGTTGCCATTGGCATCTTTGATGGTCGGGAACTCATAGTATTCTTCGGAATACACCCGGTCGACTACCGTGTCCTTGGGTAGGGCATAGCTGAAACGCAATTCCATATCGGCATTGGGCTCAAAATTATCGAGATAGTATGTATTGAACACGCTAGAAATGTCCGGGTCAAAGGCATTTTCCTTGCTTAGTCTGGGAAAATAGCCTTCATAAATCGCCTGTAGCACCTTGCGTATGGAATCGTTTTGAATAATGTCCAAGCCTTCTTCTTTTAGCCGGCTATAGGCTGCACTAGTGGGATAGACATATTCATCTTTTCTGAGCCAATAGAAATCAAAACATAGGTCTTCGGCGTACGATTTGTCTTGATAAATGACTTGTTTTATTCGGGAGTGTGCTTTTTCTCCCAATTTCAGTACCTCGGTATCGCGCCAAATGTCTTCATAAATTTCCAACAGCTCGAATTTGACTTGTTCCAATAGAACAATTTGAAGTTCCGCGCGTTCTCGATTTTGGTTTATGGTATTGATTTTAAGGGCAATCAAAATACCGATAACGACCAAAATGATTTCTCCTATGGCATAGAGCAAATATTTGCGAATGCTGTTTTGGGCAATCAGGTTTTGACGGATTTTTCTAAAGATTTTTGCCATCAATCCAATTTAGGCCAAATGGTTTTAAATTGAACACAAACCACCAGCATATCTTCCGTGGGCTGACCACCACTTTCTTTTAGGAAGCTTTCGAAAAAATCCCAATGGGCTTTGCGCCACTTTTCGAGGGGTTCAATGTCGGTGCCCACGTCCAATTGCGCATATTCTTTGGACACTTGATTGAATGGAATGGTATCTATTTGAGTGTTTTCAATGATGGCTTTGGCTTTTCCGTCAAAATCCGTGACGATTTGTTGGGCCCCCACGGTGGGCAAATCCACTTCGTATTGCCGGTACAGGCTATATAATCCGGAAGAAGCTTGCTTTTTGCCTTCAATAGTCAATTCAGCGAGGCGATGGGCATCTTCTCGATTGTTGTGGAAAAAGTCTGTTTCAGGAATAGCAGCATCCTTGAATTCAGGGTGCGCTGTAATGTATGCTTCCCACATTTTTGAAACGGAAGCGTCTATTTGACTTTCTACTTCGGGTGGGATTTCCATCACCTTTTCGGATTCTGTTTTTGTGTCGGTTTTGGGTTCGTTTTTACAACTAATGAAAACCAAGAGTAGGAGGAGTGGGAGATGTTTCATGGGTTTGTTTTGAAGTGCTCAGGTTGGCCTTTGCATCATCTTAAAAATAGGGAATATTCCTTTGGCTAATCAAATGGGGCGAAGACAAACAAGGCAAAGGGCTTTGAGGTTTCTAAGATAATTTGATTTCCAAATCTTGTCGCCCAACAATGGCCATGATTTCAACGATATTTTGATTTACCCTAAAATAAATACTGTCTACGCCACAGACAGGCTTGATGTAATCCACGGATTCAAAAGAAAAAGGCCGCTCGGCAATGCTTTCAAAGTGGGTAAAAAAGGATTCGAAATATTGGTCGGCTTGCGCCATACCAAACTTTTTAATCCCACACTGGTGAATTCGAATCAAGTCGTTTTTGGCTTCATTGCTCAGGCGGTATTTAGCCATTCAATAAAGACTTTGATTGAGCCAAAATATCCGTTTTGCTGTCTTCGGTGAAACCACTGGCTTCCGCTCGGTCTAATTTGGCTCTAATCCAATCAATTTGCAACTGTTGTTTTCGAGCTTGTCGAATTAAATCATTGACCAACTCGCTCTTGCTCGAATATTCGTTGCTGTCTACTTGGGCTTTTAGCCACTCGTCATTAGGTTTAGTAAACGATATACTTTGACGCGCCATATTCTTGGTTTTGGTGTAAATTTACACCAAAAATGAATCAGCATAAAATATCATGGAGTGAAGTTTATTTAAGGTTGAATTCTTTATTAAGATGACAGTATTACAACCTAGATTATCTGAAGGACACTTTGTCTAGCTTACCTCCCAAAACAGTAAATGATAATACTTGATAACAGTCAACGTCTTTATTATCTTTTTTCGCTGGATTCCATTTGTTCGGCATCTTGTTTACGATTTCCAAGACTTGATTTGCCAGTGTTTCCAGAAGTCCTTTGCCGTTTGAAATTATGGTGTAGTTTCCGGCATTACCGTTACAATTGACGATAAAACCAATAGCGACTCTAAAAACCATTTCTTCAGCCCTTCTATCATTTAAAGGGTTGTTTTTAAAGTAGTTTTGAAAATCTTCACTTCCACTTAGAAAAGTTGGATTGACATCTGGTGCCTCCATCTCTCCAAATTTTTTAGTAAGAAGAGTTTCATTTTTGACCGCGAAAGTCTTTTGCTCATTACATAAATCTACCTTTAAGATTTTTTCAGAAGAATAGACAGCTGGTTTTTCAACTTTGTCCTGTGAAACAAACTTAAATCCGTAAGGAGCTTTCGGTGTTTCATATTCGTAACCATTTAAATAAAGCACTATGGGATCTTTAAGTCCTTGATAAAATATTTCATACTTATCTAAAAATCCGCTTCCAAAAGTCGCGGTCTTACTTTTGAATTTACAACAACTTGATATTCGTCTATACTTAAGTTGTTCACCGTTTGGTCCGCTCAAGGCATTTAAATATGCGTATTCATTCTCTATTTTACCAACTTTAATGGAATTCTTTTTAGTGGGTTTGTAGCCATATTTTTTATCTGATGCTATCTCGTAAATCTTCATGCTACCATCTTCATAAAATTCCTGTCCTTTCGCTGTTGTCCAGCACATGCTTAATACCAGCGAAATGGATATCAAATTAACCGTGATTTTCATTTTCTTATTTCCGTTTTAGTATCACTAAACTCATTCTTGATTTTCAAAGTAATGTTGAGCCTCTTTCAATAAAACTAAAGTTAGCCTACTTTCTCTTAAACCTCAATTATTTCAGAATTTTTCTATTTGAACACCACATGTTAAACAGGTCTATTTTTCTAAGAAGTCATAACGGGTTATGACCATTTATAGGAGAAGGGGATGTAGCTTTACACTATACCAAATCAAAGCTATGTCGGCTCAATTTAAAAAAGAGTTTTTAACGGATATTAAAGATGCCTATGGCTCAAAAGAAGACCTAGCCAAAATCCTAGATTTGGGCATAGAGATGTTATTTTACTTAGAGGAAAATACTTTCGCCCGGAGGGAGGTTCAAGAGGTGGTTTCGGCCTTGAGGACTATAATTGGCAGTTTAAGGTGAGTTCATTTACTGTTATAATCGCAATCTAGATTCATATTCGCTCTAGGCACGACTGCTTCCTCCTTTAAAAGCGAAAACGATTTGAGTAGTGATTAAAAGGACCGCTGCAATGGAAAAAAACCATGCAGTATTGTAAACTCCTGATTTAAAATCTTCAATTGGCAAGAGGAAAGAAAGATTATATCCTAAAACCAAACAGACTAGTAATACTCGAACAACATTCTTCAATAAGCTTGGTTTAGTAAGTATTTCGGAAATTCCAATTATAAGAATGAATAAAAAAAAGGTTTTGTAAGTCGCAATCAGATGAATTATTGAATCAAGCTCGGGATTAAGCTTTTTCCATTGTTGGAGTTTAAAATAATCTGTAAGCGATAAAATCAACTGAACAATTATTACAACAATTGAAAAAGCCGGTTTGTAAAGTTTCATTAATTCTTTCTTGAAAATCAAAGTCACCTCTGATTTACTCCTAAAAGTTTATCAATTTATAACTTCTCCATCTTCCTACGAATCTCCTCTAAACACAAATTGCCCAGACTACCTTCATGGGTATGTGAAATGTCGGTTTTGGGTTTAAAATTGCCGTTTTCAATGGCTTTGCCCATGGTTTTGTAAGCATCGCGAAAGGGCATACCCGTTTTCACCATTTCATTTAGGGTGTCTACACTGAAAAGGTAGGCGTACTTCGGGTCTTTGAGAATGTCTTCGCGTACTTGAATTTCCTTCAAGCTGAAAGTCATCATCTCCAAACAGGCTTTGGTTTCTTGAATGGCGGGAACAATAATTTCCTTGACGAGCTGCAAATCCCGATGGTAGCCACTGGGTAGGTTATTGGTGACCAAGGTCAACTGGTTGGGTACGGCTTGTATTTTGTTGCATTTGGCGCGAATCAATTCAAAAACATCGGGGTTCTTTTTGTGCGGCATGATGCTGCTGCCCGTAGTGAGTTCATCGGGGAAGCTGATGAAATCAAAATTTTGACTCATGTAGAGGCAGATGTCCATCGCAAATTTGGATAGCGTAGCGGCAATGCTTGAAATACCAAACGCTGTGGCTTTTTCGACTTTTCCGCGCCCCATTTGCGCAGCGACTACATTGTACTTTAGGGTATCAAACCCCATGACTTCCGTAGTAAAAGTTCGATCAATGGGAAACGAACTACCATATCCCGCAGCACTGCCCAACGGATTCTGGTCTGCTACTTTGTAGGCTGCCTGAATGAATTGTAAATCATCCACTAAACTTTCAGCATAGGCTGAAAACCATAATCCAAAAGAGGAGGGCATGGCGATTTGAAGGTGGGTATATCCGGGCAGAAGGGTTTTCTGGTACTTTTCGGCCAAATTCAACAACAAATCAAAGAGTTGTTTGACCTGTGCCTTGATTTCTTGCAACTCATTTTTTAGGTAAAGCTGCATGGCAACCAAAACTTGGTCATTTCTGGAGCGTGCCGTATGGATTTTTTTCCCAACATCACCCAAGCTTTCAATAAGCAAAAACTCGATTTTGGAATGCATGTCTTCAAAATCATCCTCAATGGTAAATTCCCCTTTTTGGATGGATTTTTCGATGTGATTCAATTCTTTCACCAGAACTTTGGATTCTTCTTCAGAAATCAACCCTACTTTACCCAACATTTGGGCGTGTGCTTTGGAGGCAATGACATCGTAATGGGCCAAGACCAAATCCAATTCGCGGTCATTTCCCACGGTAAACACATCTATTTTTTTATCAGTACTAAAACCTTTGTCCCAGAGTTTCATAATCTTTCTTTGTCATTCCCGCGAAGGCGGGAATCTTATTCATGGGTTCTCGACTCCGCTCGAACCGCTTTTATCAGTGTAAAAATCCTTCAAGGATTTTAATATACAAATCAATTCCTTCTTCAATTTCATGCACGTAGATGAACTCATCCGCAGAATGGGAACGGGTGCTATCGCCAGGCCCCAGCTTTACCGATTGACAACTTAGCGCAGCTTGGTCCGAAAGGGTAGGCGAACCGTAGGTTTTTCGACCGAGTTGCAGTCCGCTTTTCACCAAATGGTGGTTCGCATCAATGGCTGAGGAATTCAATCGCAACGAACGAGGTGTCATTTCGCAAGGAGCTTCTTGTTGCAAAAGTTCGGAAACCTCCGTGTTGGAGTAGCAATCGTTTACCCGAACATCTACCACCATATCCACATGGGCTGGCACAACATTATGTTGTTTGCCAGCGTTGAGCTGCGTCACGGTCATTTTCACTTCCCCCAAAACCTCCGATACTTTTTCAAATCGAAACTTTTGGAACCAATCCAACACCGAAATCGTATTGTAAATGGAATTGTTATCGTTAGGATGTGCAGCATGTGAAGGTGTTCCCGATACTTTTGCATCAAAAACAATCAAGCCCTTTTCGGCAATGGCCAAATCCATTAAAGTGGGTTCGCCAACTACAGCCACATCAATTTTAGGAAGAATGGGCAAAAGGCCGCGCAAACTTTTTTCACCGGCACTTTCTTCTTCCGCGGTGGCCGCCATGATGATGTTGTGGTTCAAATCCAAACGCTCATAGAAATGTACAAAGGTGGCCAATAGCGACACCAAGCATCCACCAGCATCATTGCTCCCTAAACCGAAGAGCTTCCCATCTTCCACATGTGCATGAAATGGGTCTTTAGTATAGGCTGTGTTCGGTCTTACAGTATCATGGTGGGAGTTTAATAATAAGGTTGGTTTGCTTTCTTCATAGTGTTTGTTAAAAGCATACACATTATTGTCTTGTCGTTGGGTAGTGACCCCAAAGCTTTGCAACCATGCCTCAATAGTGTCGGCCGTTTTATCTTCTTCGCTTGAAAACGATGGCGTTGCTATCAATTCTTTCAGCAGGTTCAGCGCTTTTTCAAAAAGGGTTTCTTGTTTCACATTCATAGCGTAAGGGTTGTGTGGGTCGATGGATTTTGGTTCAGCATGCTAGTATTGCCAATATGGACTTTTTGTACTTGATTTTGGAGTGCATAAAAGCAATTGTGCATTTTGGGAAGCATCCCATCAGCAATGCTTCCTGCTTGCAAAAGTGCTTGATATTTTTGGGTATTAATGTGTTCAATCACGGAATCTTCGTTTGTCATATCTTCTAAAACACCTTTTTTTTCAAAACAATAGAACAGACTCGTTTCATAAAGGTTTGCCAATCCAACAGCCAATTCTGCGGCAATGGTATCTGCATTGGTATTGAAGAGTTGGCCTTTCGCGTCGTGGGTTAAAGCGCAAAAGATGGGGGTAAAGCCCGCATCCAACAATTTGGATAGGTTTCCGCTTTGTATGCTGTCCACATCCCCAACAAAACCGAAATCTACATCTTTCACTGGACGTTTATGGGCTTGAATGGCATTGCCATCCGCACCGCTCATGCCCAGTGCATTGGTGCCCAAGCTTTGGAGTTTCGCTACGATGGATTTGTTCACCAATCCGCCATACACCATAATGGCGACTTCCAAGCTTGCGGCGTCCGTTATGCGTCTTCCATTGGTCATTTTGGCTTCGATACCAAGGCGATTTCCAATTTCCGTGGCTTTTTTTCCGCCACCGTGTACCAAGATTTTATGTCCTTCTTTTTTGGAAAACAATTGAAGCACCTCGGAAAGCTGCTGAGCATCCTCAATCAAATTTCCTCCAATTTTTATGATGGATAATTGTTCTCTCATAACTGCTCCAAGATTTTTTTCAGCACCAACTGCGCTGAATAGGTACGGTTGTTTGCTTGGGCAATTGCCAAACTTTGTGGACCATCTAATACAGCATCTTCTACCACCACATTTCGTCGTACAGGCAAACAATGCATGAATTTGGCTTTGCCCAATTTGGCCTGCGTCATCATCCAATTGGAATCTTGATTCAAAACTTTACCATATTCCGAATAACTAGACCAGTTTTTTACATAGACAAAATCGGCATTTTGCAAGGCTTTGTTTTGGTCATTTTCGATAGTGCAACCTAAGGTGATTTCTGGATTCAAATCATACCCTTCGGGATGTGTAATCACAAAATCCATTTCCTGTTTTTGCATCATCTGTAGGAATGAATTCGCCACAGCATGTGGTAATGCTTTCGGATGAGGTGCCCACGACAAGACCACTTTTGGTTTGGGTTTGCTCGCAAATTCAGATAAGGTGATGGCATCCGCCAAAGCTTGCAAAGGATGTGCCGTAGAGCTTTCCATATTCACTACAGGAACGGAAGCATACTTTACAAATCCTTGAATGACTTTTTCGGCTTCGTCCTCCATTTTGTTTTTTAATTGTGCAAAAGCACGAATGGCCACGATGTCACAGTACTGCGAAACTACTTGGGCGGCTTCTTTGATATGTTCTGAATTCCCTTGGTCCATAACGGTGCCGTCCGCAAATTCCAAGGCCCAGCCTTCCTGGCCAAAGTTCATGACCATGACCTCCATACCCAAATGTTGCGCCGCTTTTTGGGTGCTCAATCGCGTCCGCAAACTGTTATTGAAAATCAGCAGACAAAGCGTCTTGTTTTTACCCAAGTGCTTGAACTGAAATGGTTGTTCTTTCATTTTTTTTGCCTCTTCTACCCAATCGGGAAGCGCATCAATATCGTTTATGGATAGAAAATGCTTCATGCCAGTTCGGTTTGTATGCTGGTTAATAAGGTATCGATATGCTCTTTGGAAATATTTAAGGCAGGGAGAATTCGTAACAAATTTTTGTTTTTGGAACCCCCAGTGAAAATATGCTGGTTGTAAATGAGATTTTTTCGTAATTGCCCTACTTCAAAATCGAATTCCAATCCCAGCATGAGCCCTCTTCCTTTGATGTTTTTGACTTGGGGAATTCCCTTCGCTTGTTCTTTGAAATAGTCTCCTAATTGCGCTGCGTGCGGAATGAGGTTTTCCTTTTCCAAGACTTCCAATACCGCTAACGTTGCCGCACAGGCCAAATGATTTCCACCAAAAGTAGTTCCGAGTAGTCCGTAGGAAGCCTTTATGGATTCGTGAATCAATACTCCGCCCACAGGAAAACCATTCCCCATGCCCTTGGCGATGGAAATAATATCAGGTTGGACACTGAGCGCAGTCGAAGTGTGATGTTGAAAAGCAAAGAAGGCCCCGCTTCTACCAAAACCAGATTGCACTTCATCTGCGATGAGAACCACCTTATATTGTTTGCAGTGTTCGGCGATAAATTGATAGAATTCTGTAGCGGGTTCATCTAAACCACCAACACCCTGAATAGCCTCCAAAATTACCGCACAATATTCGTCAGTTTGTATCGACTTTTCAAAAGCTTCAAAGTCATTTAAAGGCAAAAAGGTTACTTGCTGTTGCTTGTTTATGGGGGCATTAATGGCGGGCAAATCTGTGGTCGCGACAGCGGCTGAGGTTCGTCCGTGAAAACTATTCGAAAATGCAATCACTTTTGATTTTCCAGTATGAAAAGAAGCGAGTTTAAGGGCATTTTCGTTGGCTTCTGCTCCCGAATTACACAAAAAGAGATTATAATCATGGCATCCGGAAAGCGCTCCCAATTTCTGCGCAAGTTCGTTTTGCAACGGATTCTTGATGGAATTACTGTAAAACCCAATTTGGTCGAGCTGTTCTTTCAAACGTTGCACATAATGAGGGTGCGAATGCCCAATTGAAATCACGGCATGCCCCCCGTAAAAGTCAAGGTAAGTAGTGCCATGGTCATCTTTTACTTCTATTCCTTCGGCCGAAACTGGCGTAACGTCATATAACGGATATACATCAAACAAGTCCATATTATCCTTTTTTGATTTGGCTAATTTTCTCGAAGGAGGTCACAATCCCTCGAATCAAGGAAGAGCTCAACCCTTGGTGCTCCATTTCATTCAGCCCTTCAATTGTGCATCCTTTTGGGGTAGTCACTCGGTCAATTTCTTCTTCAGGATGGGTGCCGGAATCAATGAGTAGATTCGCTGCCCCGTTACAGGTATGCATTGCGAGCTCCTGTGCCTCTTTCGCATCAAAACCCAATTGGATGGAGCCTAGCGTAGACGCACGAATGCGACGCAACCAAAAAGCAATACCACTGCCACAACTCACTGTAGCAGCTTGCATA
>CALBPG010000201.1 GCA_937899065.1 uncultured Allomuricauda sp. | reverse complement strand
GGCAACCTAAGCATCGCCGCGCGAAACCTAAATTTAAACCAGGGAATAATATCTTGAATGAAGTTGGTATTCACAATTTGTTGACGGCTAACTCGAAAAAACAAATCGTTCGGAAGTTTTTCCTCTATCTGATTTAAACTTTTATATAGCAAGGGGCGCTTGTCCTCAAAAAATACCCGAGTGTAGTTGCCCACAATTTCAAAGTGTGAGATTTCACCGATGCGGACCAACCAACAGGCCTCGCCATCTTTGATAAAGATTTGGCTTGAAGGTTGTAATCGTTCCTGTGAGCTGGAAGTCGATTTAGCCTCCATTTTAGCACGAACTTTTTCCAAAGCCGTTTCAAAACGTTTGGAATTCACTGGCTTAAGCAGATAGTCCAAAGCATTATATTCAAACGACTTTATCGCGTATTCGTCAAAAGCTGTAGTGAAAATAGTTATCGGTACTTCGTCCAACATTTCAAGCAATTGGAATCCATCTTTTTCAGGCATGTTAATGTCCAATAGCAGTAGATCTGGCCTTTCTGATTGAATCAATTCATAACCCGCGTCTACGTTTTCCGCCTCACCTACCAGCTCAAGTTCAGGGTGTGCTTTCAGTAGTTCAATTAGCTCCTTTCGGGCCAATCTGGAATCTTCAACGATGACTACCCGAATCTTCATGCCAAAGGAATTTTGATATTCGCTACAACCTCATCGGATACTTCGTTCAATTGGAAAGAAGCTTTTTCCGCATAGAGCAACTTCAATCGCTGCTTGATATTTTTAAGACCCAACTGTGTTGTGTTTTTGGCAATTTTCAGTTTACCGGTATTCCGTACCTCTATGGTCAAAATATCTTCGCTTTGGGAGAGCTTTAAAACAATTTTACCTCCAGCTTTTAAGTTCGATATACCGTGCTTGACGGCGTTTTCTATTAACAATTGAATGACCATAGGCGGAATCACCAAGTTCAAGGTATCCGGTGCAATATCCTTTACAAATTCGAGACGGTTTTCGAATTGTATTTTGGAAAGGTCAATATAGTTTTCCACTACTTCCAATTCTTCATGCACTGGAATGGAATCCACATTGTTTTTAGTAAGCGAGTAGCGTAAAATCTCGGATAGTTTGGTCAACATTTCGCGAGATTTCTCTACATCTTCCAACATCAAGCCCCGAATATTGTTCAAACTATTAAACATAAAATGCGGGTTGATTTGCCCTTTCAAAGTATTTAATTGAGCCTGTTTAAGTGTAGTGTTCAACTCCAACCGCTCGATTCGGTCACGGTTCAATTTCAACAACAATTTGATGACCAAATAAGTAACCAGCCATGCTCCCATTAGGAAGAGGGAATTCAAAATCTGTAACCAAACGGCATCATAGGCTTTGAAGAGTTCAATTTCTTCCTCGGTCAATTCCGGTCCAAACTCATGATAGAGGTAACCAAAGCCCCAATTCAAAAATCCGAATAGGAAGGCCGCTACCAAAAAGGAGAGCGCAATTTTGATAAAATCTTTGGTGGCAAAAGTTTCATAATTGATGTTCCGCTTTAGGTACCACCGCAATAAAGAGGTGGTGAAAATCCCCATGAAGATTCCCGCAAATAAGGAATACAATTGTAACTCAAAACTGATTTTCTTTCCAACGAACATGGAGATGCAATTGATGAATCCCCAGCCCAAAAATTGGAGCATCCAGAAAATCCGAGTTTGATTTTTCTCAGTAATGTTCATTCCCGCCGCGGTTTGCTTTCAAATATACTAGAGTCTGATGGGATTTATTCAATTTGTAAAATGGTAAATCAACTTCCCAACACCGAAGCCCATTCCGAAGGATACCAAGACGGCCAAAAAGGTTACCGCAGTTATTTTTAGGGCTTGCTTTTTTGAAAGCAAGTTGGTAGGTTTTTTTATTACCATTTTTCGCGCTTCTCTTTTCATTTCTGAAAAGCTACAATTGTTCACAACCTTTTTTCCAAAAGCCAAGTAAAAAAGAACTCCAGCTACAATAAACGATAGGATAGGAAGTATTAGTTCTTTTTCCTTTCCGATTTGGAGCATACCGGTACATACGAACAGTGCGGCGGCAATGAGATAAACGATTCTTTCATTTCTTTTCATCTTACGCGTTTTTAGAGGTTTGTTGTATACGTTTTGCTTTTCTTTTTCGACAGGCTTTTCTATCATTCAAAAAAGCAATCCAACACATGGAAATTGAAGCGTAAAAAATAGGAAAGTAGGTATCATAGTCCCATCCTTGGGTTTTTCCGTAAAACGCCACAATAAGTCCAACTACACCGAGTAATAAAACAATCCACTGGTCAATTCTAAGTTTCATAGTACAAGGTTTTAAAGTAAGACCCCAAACAAAGAGGTCAATAAGGCTAAAATCAGTTTTACCAAGGCGATCATAGTAGTCATCTTTAGATTACAAAACGAAACTACCGCACAAACAAAGGGTGGCAAACCAAATTATGGTGAGTGGCAAAATGAAAGCCACGAACGGTAGGGCATAAAAAAAGGGCCCGAAGGCCCTTTGAATTCTTTGAATGTGCTATCAATCCTTTAAGGGAGTGGGTATCTCTTGAGCGCCTAAATGCTTAGCGTAAAAGCCCATCATGGCGCGATATAGTTCAATTCGATTCTCTTCCTTACCGAAACCATGACCTTCATCGTATTTTACCATGTACGGTACGTCGTATCCTTTGCCGCGCAATGCGCTCACAATTTGGTCGGACTCGTCAATGTTTACCCGAGGGTCATTGGCCCCTTGCACTACAAACAATGGTTTTTTGATTTTATCGATTTGGTATACTGGAGAGACCTCTTCCATGATTTTCTTTTCTTCTGCCACATCTTCATCGTACCAGATTTCCTTGATAATCTTAAGATAGGGCTTCCAATACGGTGGGATGGTCTTCATGAAAGTGAATAGGTTTGAAACCCCAACATAGTCTACCCCACAAGCATATAAGTCTGGGGTTTTGGTTAGACCCCTCAACACGGCATATCCTCCATGACTACCACCATAAATAGCGATTTTGTCCTTATTAATCCATCCTTGGTCAACCACATACTGAACGCCATCTTCTACGTCATCCATGGCTTTTCTTCCAATTTCTTTGAAACCAGACTCCAAGAATTCCTTTCCGTAACCTCCTGAAATCCTGAAATTGACTTGAAGGGTGGCATATCCACGACTCGCGAATAATTGTGCCTCAGGATTGAAGCCCCAAGAATCGCGAATGCCTTGTGGACCACCGTGCGGATTTACAATCAATGGTACTTTTTCTCCTGCTAAAGCCGCTTTCGGAAGCGTAATATACCCGTGCAAGGTTAAACCATCACGACTTTTGAAGGTGATAGGACGCATTTCAGCCATATCTTCTTCCTTGAGCTGAGGCATGAGATTGTATAAAAAGGTGAAGGTATCCTTGGCCACATCGTAGCTGTAATATTCTCCATATAGTTTATCGCTTTGAACGAAAATCAGAAGTTGGTCTTCTTCGTCCGTAGCATCTGCAATACTATATTGTTTCTCTGGGAAACGGTTTACGATTTTATCATGCAGCTTTTTGTAGTGCGCGCTAACGGGTACGATTTCCGTCTTTTCTCCCTCATAGGAAACATAGTCCAATTCGTATCCTCTTTTGCGTGAAGTACTCATGTCGTCCACATCATAGCGGTCGTTTGAGAACACTTTGGATAGGATTTTATCTTCTTTTAAATCGTATAGAATGATTTCTGCCTTGTCATTGGTCAAATTGGAAAATACGTACGCGTCATGTGGATTTTCGGTAGCGTAATTGAATTCCAAAATACCGAAGCTATCCTTCCAATTCAGGCTTTTTATCAAACTATAACCTCCTTTACCATCTTCATAAAATAGATCTTGCTCCACACCGTCGCGCATGCGGGTGTAGGCTTTCAACTGCCCATCTTTATCAAAATCGTAACCGACAATCGGGTTGGCAGGGTCATCATTCGTAAACAGTTGTTCCATTTCTCCGGTGACCACATTCACTTTATAAGGTTCGAAAACCTGTGGGTTGTTCTTGTTCAAAGAAACAATAATGTGGTTTTTATCTTCCTTAAGGAGCTCGGTGAATTCTGCACGAACTCCTTCAAATGGCGTCAAATCCTTTAGGGCAGACCCGTCAAGATTTACAGCATAAACGTGATAGTTTTCGTCTCCACCGGAATCCATCAAATACGCCAAACGCTCGTTGCTAATCCAACCATAAGCGCGCACCAATTCTTCTTTTTCCTCAATAGCTCGTTTTACTTCTCCAGATGCAATCTCCTTTACCATCACGTGACGCTTTCCATTCTCATCTTTTTCACGATATGACATGTAGCGACCATCAGGTGAAAAACGGAAGGTTGAGGCTTTCGGTCTTGCGAAATAGTCTTCGACCTTGTATCGGTAATCGCCAACATCCAATTTGGCCAATTCCAACAGTTCATCGTCGCTACTTACCAAGCTTGGGTCGCCAGGAATAGTTTTTTCCTTCTTCTCCATATTCAGAGGTAGTTCCATACCGCCTTGGGAAAAAGTACCTTGGAGGTTTTCACCCTTCAATTCAGCTACATAGGTAATACCTGCTTGTTTAAAGGCAATGGTCAACTTCCCTTCTTCAAAGGAAGTCTCGTCCATTGGAATGTCAGTAGCGCCTTGAGAAGGGCTATCCATGGTGGATTTCAGTGCGCCTTCTTCTTCCATGACATTAAAGACCAAGGGCATTTCAGTGCCTTGCACCTCTATGCTGCCATGCCACGAGCCAGTGATATCTTGAGCATATAGGGAAAAACTTGAGATAAGGGCAAAAAGGACGCCCAAAGTCCATTGCAATTTTAGTGTTCTTTTCATTTTGTTGTTTTTGATTTCCTTTTTAGGGATTTGCTATCGATAAGACTTTTTTAAAAAGCTTATGTTACAAATCTTACTAAAGGTATTTTTATGAAGTACATTTTTCGAATGAAATATGGTCAATGGTAAATATGTGTTCTTGAACGGATTTACTTCTTTTCAGGCGGATACTTTGAAAATACTTTTGCCACTACGGCTCGCAACATATCTTCCCTGACACTGGGGGAAGCATTGTCGCGATAGCCACTATCACTTACGGCCTGCCAGAAAAGGGCATCCCGGTCAGCATCTACAAAATCAAATTGAATCATTCGCTGTAAACCTCCAGAACTAATTGGAATACCAACGGATAGACCTCCACCAACGTTACCGCCAGTACCCCCAACACCCAAGCCTACATTGTTTACTGAGTTCCGTCGGTATTCGTTGCTGAGAATATTGATAAAGAAATCAGGTTCCTCGGAAAGCTTGAATCCTTTCGTAGTTAAGGTGGAATCCAAAACACGAAGCAAACGTCTTTCGTCCAATTGGCTCAAACCCGAATTCATGTCTGAAAAGTAGTTGTAGGTAGTATAGTTGGAAAAGTTGGTACCTCTATCGTAATCATAGTCCACTTTAACCGCACCGCAGGATGCAAGCAAACCCAAAACACCCAATAGCAATGTTTTTTTCATGCTTTTCTCTTTTTATTAAAGTTACGGAAAATGAGGTACTGTTTGGAAGAAAAACCTGCTATTCGTTCAGTAGCGCCCAAAGGTGGTCTTTCAATTCTTGGATACCTTGTTGCGCTACAGAAGAAATAAAAAGTACTGGAACATCTTTGATTTCCTTGGCCAATTCGGCCTTCATTTCTGTCATGAGTTCTTCATCCAGCATATCTGATTTGGAGATGGCTACCAAACGGTCCTTATCTAATAATTCTGGATTGTACCGACGAAGTTCATCCAATAAAATTTGATATTCAGAAGACACATCTTTACTATCCGCAGGAATCAGAAACAATAAGGTGGCATTGCGTTCAATATGACGCAAGAAGTAGTGCCCTAGACCTTTGCCTTCAGCCGCTCCTTCAATAATCCCTGGAATATCGGCCATCACAAAACTGGTGAATCCACGGTGTTGTACAATACCCAAGTTAGGTTTTAAGGTAGTGAACTCATAATCAGCAATTTTTGGCTTTGCGGAAGTCATTACGGATAGTAGCGTAGACTTTCCGGCATTGGGAAATCCTACCAGACCAACATCGGCCAATACTTTCAGCTCTAGCGTCACTTGCGTCTCTTGGCCAGGAATTCCGGGCTGGGCGTAGCGAGGCGTTTGATTGGTAGGACTTTTAAAGTGCCAGTTGCCCCTGCCGCCTTTTCCACCTTCCAAAACAATGCGTTCTTCCCCATCTTCAGTGATTTCAAAAAGAATATCGTTGGTTTCTGTATCTCGAATTACGGTACCAAGGGGTACTTCCAAATAAATATCAGAACCATCGGCACCCGTACTTCGGTTTTTGCTACCGTGTTCGCCGTGACCCGCTTTAAAGTGTTTTTTGAATTTGTAATGGACAAGCGTCCAAAGGTTTTTGTTTCCCTTGACAATAACGTGACCACCACGACCACCATCACCGCCATCTGGACCACCTTTAGTGATGTACTTTTCCCGATGAAGGTGCACAGAACCTTTTCCACCTTTTCCCGAAGCCACATTTACTTTTACGTAATCTACAAAGTTGCCTTCGGTCATTTGATGATTTTAAAAAGAAAAGAATATGGACTATAACGCGTTGATAACAGCGCTCAACCGCTCAGTGATTTCAGTAATTTCTCCAATCCCATTCACAGAGTGAAACTTGCCTTGTTCTTCGTAGTATTCGCGTAGCGGGGCCGTTTTTTCGTTGTATTCATCAAAACGGTTCCGAATTTTGGACTCGTCTTGGTCATCCGAACGACCGCTTTCTTTACCACGTTCGAGCAATCGGGATACCAAAATATCATCATCTGCTTCCAAGGCGATAGTAGCATTTACCTTCATGTCTTTGGTTTCCAAAAAGTTGTCCAACGCTTGTGCTTGAGCAGCGGTTCGCGGGAATCCATCAAAGATGAATCCAGCAGCCTCTGGGTTCTTTTCAACCTCGTCTTTTAGCATGTTAATAGTAACCTCATCTGGAACTAAATCCCCGCGGTCAATGTACGACTTGGCCAGCGTGCCCAATTCGGTTCCATTTTTGATATTGTAACGGAAAACATCTCCGGTTGAAATGTGTTTGAGGTTATACTTTTCCTTTAAAAACCCGGCTTGGGTTCCTTTCCCGGCCCCAGGCTTGCCGAAAAGCACAAGGTTAATCATATGTGATTCATTTAATTGATATACTGCTCTCAGATTACGTCCCAATTCATTATAATCCAAACCGTAACCTACTATGAAATTATTGGGAATCTCCATGCCAACATAGTCAATAGTATATTCACCATTGTAGACACTAGGCTTATAAAAAAGGGACGCAATTTTAAATTCTTTTACGTTGGTGTTCGAAAACAAATGTACCAGCTGCTTGAGCGTTCGACCGGTGTCGATAACATCTTCCAGAATCACCACACTTTTGCCTTCAACTTCTTCGGGCACGTCCAATAGGCTCTCAACAATTCCTGTGGAAGTCAATCCCTGATATGAACTAAGACGGACAAAAGAAACTTCGCAAGGATGGGGATAGGCCTTGAGAAAATCGGATACAAACATGAAGGCTCCGTTCAAAACACCTACAAAAACAGGGACGCTATCTTTGTAATCTGCCGCAATTTCTAGTGCCATGCGTTCGATGGCACTCAAAATCTCCTCCTCCGATAAAAAGGGCTTGAAGAATTTATCATGAAGTTTTATCAAGGCGGCGTTGGTTTAATTTGAAGGGGCAAAGATAACATTTCTTTAGCTGGTTTGGGCTAAGTACTTTATGGCTTAGCGGATTTCCATTATTTTTGTGGCTATTCCAATTTCAACACATGGATGTTTTTTCAAGCCCATTCACCTTGGGAATTTTAGGAGGCGGACAACTCGGTAAAATGCTTCTAACGGAAACTAGAAAATGGGACATTCGTACCAAGGTAATGGACCCTTCTGCCGAAGCACCATGCCGAATCGCATGCAACGAATTTGTACAAGGAGACCTTTTGGATTTTGATACCGTCTTGGCATTTGGAAAGGACGTGGACGTGCTGACCATTGAAATTGAGAATGTAAATGTAGCTGCGCTAGAGACCTTGGAAGAGAAGGGAAAAAAGGTATTCCCCAGCGCCAAAACTCTCAAAACCATTCAAAACAAAGGCGTTCAGAAGACTTTTTACGAAGAAAATGGAATTCCTACCTCACCCTTTACAAGGTTTGAGAGTAGTTCAGAAATTGAAAAAGCGTATAAAGAGGGTAATTTGAGTTTTCCATTTGTGTGGAAAAGTGCTCGTTTTGGGTATGACGGACAAGGCGTAAAAGTCCTTCGAAGCCAAGAAGATATTGTTGCCCTTCCTGATGTAGAATGTTTGATAGAGCAGTTTGTGGACTTTGTCACGGAATTGGCGGTAATTGTCGCTCGTAACCCCAGTGGTGAAATGGTAACCTATCCTGTGGTCGAAATGGAATTCCATCCCGAAGCCAATCAGGTGGAGTATGTCATTTGTCCCGCTCGGATTCCTTTGGAAATTGCAGAAAAGGCTAGAGAGACGGCGTTATTGGTTGCCCAGAAAATGCAACATGTGGGTTTGTTGGCCGTAGAAATGTTCTTAACCAAAACGAACGACATCTTGGTCAACGAAGTAGCCCCAAGGCCCCATAATAGCGGCCATTACAGTATTGAGGCTAGCTACACAAATCAATTCGAACAACATTTGCGCGCCGTATTGGACATGCCTCTTGGCAACACCGATAGTAAACTTGCCGGGGTTATGGTAAATTTGGTAGGGGCTGAGGGCCATACCGGTGATGTCCGATATGAACACATGGAAGAAGTATTAAGAATGCCGGGGGTAACTCCTCATTTATATGGTAAAAAACAAACGAGACCTTTCCGTAAAATGGGACATGTGACAATTGTGGATCTAGACATGCAAAAAGCGCGAACCATTGCACAAGAGGTCAAAGAAAAAATAAAAGTTGTAAGCCGATAAACCTATGAGCAAAGTAGCCGTAATTATGGGAAGCACCAGTGACCTGCCGGTCATGCAGGATGCCGTTGAAATTCTAAAAGGATTTGACATTCCCGTGGAAGTGGATATTGTTTCTGCCCACAGAACTCCCGAAAAACTCTTTGAATTTGGTAAAAATGCCCATTTGGAAGGCTTTTCCGTGATTATTGCTGGTGCCGGTGGTGCTGCACATCTACCAGGGATGGTAGCTTCCCTCTCTCCCCTACCCGTTATAGGCGTTCCTGTCAAAAGCAGCAATTCCATCGATGGTTGGGATTCGGTACTTTCCATTTTACAAATGCCGGGAGGTGTTCCTGTAGCGACTGTTGCCCTAAACGGCGCAAAAAATGCTGGAATCCTTGCTGCACAAATTATTGGTTCATCCGATAAGTGCGTTCGCGACAAAGTTGAAGTTTACAAACAAGGACTTAAGGAAAAAGTCATTCAAGGCGCAAAAAGCCTAAAATCCTAAAAAGAAATACAAAATACCTATGGAGAATCCACTTTTAGTGGCTTTTGAAACTGCCCCATTCGAAAAACTGAAAAATGAACATTTCAAACCTGCTTTTTTAGCGGCCATTGATGCTGCGAAAGCAGAAATTGATGAGATTGCTGAGAATCCAGAATCCCCATCTTTTGGAAATACCATCGAAGCGTTGGAATATTCTGGTAAGACTTTGGATAGAATCTCCAGCATCTTTTTCAATCTCAATGCAGCTGAAACCAATCCGGAGATGCAACAGATTGCACAAGAAGTATCACCGCTGCTATCGCAATTTTCCAACGATATCAACCTCAACCAAACGCTGTTTGAACGAATAAAAACAGTGTATGAAAGCCGTCAAACCCTAGACCTGAACGAAGAACAAAATTCCCTTCTGGAAAAGCGTTACAAAAGCTTTAGTCGGAATGGTGCCAATTTGGGAGAAGACGATAAAAAACGTCTACGGGAAATTGATGCTTCCCTCGCGCAACTAAAACTTAAGTTTGGCGAAAATGTGTTGGCTGAAACCAATGCCTATGAACTTCACATCACTGATGAGGATGACCTAAAGGGACTGCCAGATGGTGTCATCGAAGCAGCCGTTCAAGCCGCGAAAGGCAAAGAAAAGGACGGATGGGTGTTTACCTTGGATTATCCCAGCTACATCCCTTTTATGAAATATGCTGAAAACAGGGCGCTTCGAAAAACCCTGTCTACCGCATTTGGAAGCAAGGGATTTCACGGTGACGAACGAGACAATCAAGACCATGTAATCCAAATTGTAAGCTTGCGCCATGAACGCGCCAACCTTTTGGGATATGCAACGCATGCCGATTTTGTGCTTGAAGAACGCATGGCAGGAACGCCAGAGAAGGTGATATCTTTTTTAAATGAGCTTATGGAAAAGGCACATCCGGCTGCAAAAGCAGAGTTTGCGGAAATGGAGGCTTTCGCCAAAGAAATGGATGGTATTGACACCCTTCAAAAATGGGATGGCGCGTACTATGCTGAAAAGCTAAAACAGCAAAAATTCAGTTTGGATGACGAAAAGCTAAAGCCCTACTTCAAACTGGAAAACGTGATTGATGGGGTATTCAAAGTAGCCGAAAAGTTGTTTGATTTACGTTTCGTTCCCATCTCGAATATTGAAAAGTATCATGAAGATGTCAAAACGTATGAAGTAAATGATGGTCAGGGTAATTTCATTTCGCTGTTTTATGCGGATTTTCATCCCAGATCCGGAAAACGTGGAGGCGCTTGGATGACATCCTATAGACCACAGTATCAAAAAGATGGGAAAAACCATCGTCCGCATGTATCCAATGTGTGCAACTTTACCAAACCCACTTCATCCAAACCATCATTGCTCACCTTCAACGAGGTAACCACGTTATTTCATGAATTTGGGCATGCCCTGCACGGAATGCTGGCCAACACCACCTACCCTAGTCTTTCAGGAACCTCGGTTTT
>CALBPG010000200.1 GCA_937899065.1 uncultured Allomuricauda sp. | reverse complement strand
AGCATCTTTCAGTGCTAAATGGTAGGTTTTGGAGGGTTCAAAATAATTCGGAGCTGGATCAAGGAGTACTTCGGGCCCTACCTGGTCTTCTTTGGCGACAACTGTAAGCCATCGGTTGCCTTCACTTACCGGCATATCGTGTTTTTTTACAAAGCCCAGTTTCTCTGTATAAAATTGTAAAGCGACATTTTGGTCTAAAACGGGAATGCCTATTACTCTTACTTTCATTTTTTATTGGTTTGATTCGTAAGGGCAAGTAATGGAATATTGGTGTAACGGGTTTTGTGAAAGTTGCTCTTTTTGGAATTCCGTTGGCGTGAGACCTATTTTGGTTTTAAACAAGGTGCAGAAAGAGCTATGTGTTTGATAACCTACTGTATAGCAGACGTCGGATACTCGCATCCCTTGTTTCAAGTATTCTTTTGATTTTTCGAGACGTCGAAGCGTAAGGTACTGTTTCGGGGTTAGCCCATAGTATCTTTTAAAAAGACGTAGTAAATGATATTTTGAAGTAAAAAGGGTATGCGATAAAAACTGCAGATTGATTTCTTTCTCAAAATTACTGTCAATAAAGCTTCGCATTGCAATGACCGTTTTGAGCTGTTTGTCATTGGAATAACAAATCTTTTTGATGCGCTGTATTTCGGTTTCGTAGTGGGTCATTTTTCCCGATACAATCTTCTATGCATCAAGGTAGGGAAATTACTGTAACCAGCTATGGCTCTTTGTAGCGGCGGTTATTATTTGTTCTGTTCACCAAGCCTTTCAATTCGTGCTAGCCACTTATGACGAAAAGCATCTGTGGAAAGGCGTACAGGTCGGAAGGATGTAATTTTAACCGATTTGACTCCAATAAACTGCATAGTCAACTTCTTCATTGCCGTGTGGGAGGAACTTCGATTCACAAGTCTGTAGTACTAAGTGGGTTGGTCCGTGGTACAATTCCTAGCAGTCTGTGTTACCACCTTCCTTCTGAATGTCAAGTACCTGTTTGATGAATTCCTCGAGTTGGGTTTCGGATAGGTCAATACTCTTTTTAATTCGGATACAACCTTTGCCCACATTAAAGGGTTTTAAAAGTTCTTTTGCGTTTTCCACCTTTTTTACATCTCCAACATAAAGACTGACGTAGGCTTGTTGCGCATTCAAATGGAATACAGCATTTTCATTATGTTCGTACGAAAGCATTTTATAGCTAATCCCTTCATTCAAATCAGGTCCGTTTTTCGTGATAAGTTCCCTGACTTGCATCAATTTTTGTTTTCGCCAATCATCGGTTATGGCTTCCAAATATTCGCGTGGTGTTTTTACTTCGTAGAGCATGTTTACTTTATTTTTCCGGTTCGTTTTAAAAAGAGAAGTGCGCAGCCGAGTACAAACCCGATTCCGCAAAGTGCGTATCCCCCGTATTTGTCTTTGCTTCCTCGTATAAAATAGGCTTCTCCGCCTTTGTCAATGAATTGAACGGTTTTATTGAACCTCAAATCGCTATTTCGTTGAAGGGGTGTTTCATCCGCATGATACACGGTAATTTCATCTCCAACCTTCAACTTGTCCAATTGTTCAAATTCAGGACTGAAATCTCCTGTTTCCTTTCCAACAAACACGTCAAACACTAGGGGATAATCTTCAATATGTATAAACCTGTGATTGCCTTTATTGCGATAGTTTATTTCTTGAAATGTTTTGTCGAAATAGTCTATTCTTCCGGTTACACTTTCAAATTCAGTTTTTTCTTTGCTCCCTCGTATGGATAGGTAGCTGCCAAATGCAATGATGACGATAGCGGAAACAAGCGATTTGAAAAATATTTCTTTTGGTTCTTTCCTTGCCATACGATTGAATTTACTGCGCTCCACGCTTGGTCTTTGATTTATTTTAGATGTTCATGGCGGAAACACCTCCCTCTTTATAAAGATAACTACTATTTGAAAGGTGGTTTTTTTTCAAAATATCCGGATATCCGTTTTGGTTAGGACGAGTCTCCTAATCCTAAAAAGCTAGAGGCTCACTACTCAAAGTTGCCATGAGCCTTGTGAAGAATAGTAGGTAGTACTACAAACCATTTTCATTCTGGATTCATTCTGATTTCTTTCCCAAGTGTTCCGTCAATAATTTCCAACTGTGGTTTTCCTTTACCAAAACAGAGGTTCCGATTCCATTGCCCGAAACAGAATTTCCATTCACAATTCCCGTCCAATGAAAATCGAACAAATACACTGCAAATGTTTCTTTTTTGCTCAACCATCTAACGTTGTCGACAGCATATGCCTCATTCTTTATTTTTTTGAAATTGTTTTCAAAGGCCTTTTGCACATTACTTTTCCCAAGGTGTACGCTCCCATTCGAAAACGTAACGCTTGCCGATTCAGAAATCAAAGGTTCGATGTTTGTCCAATTTTGAGTGGCCAAAGCGCTTTCGTAAGCGGTTATAAAATCTTCGGGTTTCATTTTGTTGGAATTATGATTGACTTTCTGGGCTATGTGTGGTCAGTTTTTACATGCAGGCCATTGTTTTCTAAAAATCCGCTTCATAACCATGTCCATTCTTTCCGTAAAAAATCAACCATTTTGCTAAAGAATACACGATATGTAATTTACTTTCTAAAGAGTCTTCGGCAACCTCTGGTGGAGTTCTTAGTTCTTTTAGGTATTCCAAATTGTTGTCTTGTGCCTTTTTTTCTGCAACGGCCATTAATCGGTTTCCATAGTCCAATGTTTCTTCGGCCAATTTAGTTTCCAAAGCCTCATTTGCCAGTTCTTCCCCAATTAAATCTACACAATCTACGAGAAACTGTCCTCTAAAAACATTCTCGTCTTGACCAAAAGCGATGTAGCAGGGTACACCATCTTGTTCCTTTGCGAGCGGTATAACATAATAACCTTTATGCTCTTTTAAGAACTCTTCCCAAGAGGGCTTTTTTTCCAATGCTTCATATTGCCTTTTTAACCACGCTTCAGCCTCTTGGTCTCTACCCATCATAGGTGCTTTAATGGTTTCGTACGTTGGTATTTGATTGTCAAACCACTCCTGAATCAACTCGTCCTTGGTCGGAAACTTTTTACCCTTTAGCTTATCCCATAAATTGGGTTCGGGAATGGTATCGGATACCACCATTTTAAAGATTTCGGCATAGCGTTTTTCAAATCCCTTTTTTGGTTTTCCCAAAGGTCTCATATCTAATCCCATGTTCGTATGTTTCTTCGGCTTATACTGGCCATTGTTGGTTAATGTTATCCTTTTAGTTCCATATGTAAAGTGGAATACAGTTTTCGGGAAGCACCCAGTTCCACAACTTCATTGTATTCCTGTTTATCAATAGTTTATATGGTATACCTCTTTTTTCATTATCGTTAAAGCTCCCAACCGTTATTTTCCTTGTGATCTTGGCATATTTAGCATTAAAACCTGACGTTCTGAAGAATGCAACTAAGGATTAGAGTCATCGGTAAAACAGGTCTTATTTTACTTTTAAACGCCCATCCATTCTTACATAGAGAACTGTTTCGTCTTCTGAACTATTGGAGACCGTATGAATTGCTCTATCTGTAGCTCCAAAGTAACTTCCTACATCCAACACTTTCGTTTCACCATTTTTGGGTAACTGATAATTTAGCGCTCCTTTTATCACTGCGGAATGCAATATGGTTCCATTCGTCTCTAATTTTCCAACATATCCCTTTGGGAGCTTAACAAAAAGACTTTTTAAATCATTGGTAGTATTTTCCAACAGAAAGCTTATTTGCGCGTCACTTTCTGGGTCAACCCAATTGGTACTTTGGTTATCGAGCCAAACGATGTTCGATGCTTCTATGTTTACAGGCCTTTCGCCAGTGTCAAATGCCTCACTTGTGGGTTTGACCAAATAGGGACTCTTGTCTATTTCTACCAAAGCAATGATTTGTTCCCCTTGTGCTGAGGTGATATGAGGTTCTCCAAGGGGCTGCGTCCAGAAAGAACCTGCTGGCATCCATATATTTTCGGCGTTGGGGTCATCATTGTGCACCATTCCTTCAATAACAACGGCCCTGTAGGTAACGTTATGAATGTGCGGTGGCGAGGAAAACCCATCTACGAATTTTGCCAAAAATCCTGTAGCCATACTTCCGACACCTACGCCTTTTCTATCGCCCCAAATTGTCCCCGCTTGGGGACTTTGGTCTCCCCTTGCTGGATTTAATTTCTCCCAAACGATTTCAGACCTTAAAAGAACTTTATTGGTCGGATTTTCAATGATTATAGAACTCTCCACTTTAGGTTTATCCTTTGGATTGGCACAGGCGTTTACTAGTCCAATAATGACTATGGCGTACATCCAATTTTGTATTGTTTTGGCTTTCATTTCCGTTCTTCTCTTTCAGTTAGTGCTAACATTCCCGTCATTAATTTTTTTCGTAATTCGCCTATATCATAAAGCTAGAAAGAAAGTGACAACCTTCTTGAATAAAACCGTTAAAGAAATAAAAATAGCCACTATTAGGCAGGCTTATTTTTTTAATTCCATATGTAAAGTAGGATAGGGTTTTCCAGAAGCATCAAGTTCCGAGCGGGCTATCACTTCAAATCCGAAATGCATATAAAACCCAACGGCTTGTTCATTCTGTTCATTCACATCAACTTTTGTTACCCCTAATTGGTCAATGGAGTACTGCAATAAAGTTCGTCCGATTCTTTTTCCTCTATAATCAGGATGAATGAACAACATTTCCAAATTTTGGTCCGAAACACCCAGAAAACCAATGATGTTTTTAGCGTCATTCCGGATACATCTTAATTCCACCGCATCCAAATAGGTATTTAAAATGAGGGGTTTAAAGTATGCGATATCTTCTTCTTTTAGAAAATGATGGGTCGCTCTCACCGAGGCTTCCCAAAGTTCCGCAACTTCATGGTATTCCGCTTTAGCGATAGTATCGATTTCGTTCATTTTTTGTTGTTGCCGTTAACGGTGACGGCCGTGATTGGGTTCTTATGCTAGCCTTGTTAGAAGTTAAATCTTAAAGTTAGAAAGATTGTGTTTAGAATCGAAGTAAAAATAGCTGAGTGTAATCTGTGTGTTATATTATCCTATCCGCATCATGTTCTGACCTATTGTATTTCCACCGCTTATGCGACCATAACCAATACTGCGGAGCGCCCAAAATATCTTTTTCCAAGAGTGCTGTAAAAGCGGTGTTAATGTCTCCTTCCTTAAATTTACTATGGTCATCTGAAACAAGGGTAAAAAAGACTTCATAGTAACCTCGGGCGACTTTTATGT
>CALBPG010000199.1 GCA_937899065.1 uncultured Allomuricauda sp. | reverse complement strand
AGAAATTGAAATAGCCCTTACCGAAGAACGATTGCAAAGTCTTGATTTGACCTTTGACCAAGTTGCCCTTGCCGTGGCCAATGCCAACATTTTGGTCACTGGGGGTTCAGTAAAAACCAACAGCGAAGAATATTTGATTCGTGCCGATAACAAATTCCGTTACGCTGAAATGCTCGGTGATATCGTAGTGCGGCAAGCCTCTGAAGGTGGAAAAGTGTATTTACGAGATATCGCCACCTTGCGAAACACTTTTGATGAAACTCCAAATAAAATTCGGTTTAACGGTCAAGAAGCGGTTGAAATTTCCATTACCAATACGAACTCTGAAGATTTAATTGGCAGCGTGGAGAAAGTCAAGGAGTACATAAAAGTGTTCAATGCTGAGCATCAAAACCTTGAAATGGCGATTACCTCTGATTTTTCAGAAATTATTCAGGGTAGAATTGACCTACTTCTCGAAAATGCCGTTGTCGGAATGATATTGGTTTTACTGTTGCTTTCTTTCTTTTTAAGACCAGGTGTAGCGTTTTGGGTCGCTTTTAGTTTGCCCATTTCTTTTTTTGGGATGTTTATTTTATTGCCTCATTACGGGGTTACCTTAAACATGCTTTCCCTTTTCGGGATGATATTGGTGATAGGAATTCTGGTGGATGACGGTATTGTAATTGCCGAGAACATTTATGCCCGAACTGAAAAAGGCGAATCTCCGATTAAGGCTGCGGTGTACGGTACAATGGATGTTATTGTGCCTATTTTATCGGCCATTTTGACAACCATCTTAGCGTTTTCTATTTTCTTCTTTTTGGATGGTCAAATCGGCTCTATTTTTGGGGATATCGCCGTGGTAGTGACCCTGACATTGCTGGTTTCATTGATTGAAGCCCTGTTGATTCTACCAGCGCACCTAGCACATTCCAAAGATTTACAAGGAAAAACCAAGCCCAACAAATTCAATCAATGGGGTGATCAGGTGATTACATTTCTTCGCGAAAAAATGTATGCACCCGTCTTGCGCTTTACCCTGAAGAACAAGTTTGTCTCCTTTTGCATCTTATTGTTTTGCTTCATACTCACTTTGGGCGGATTTGCTTCAGGCATTATTAAGCTGACGTTTTTCCCCAACAACGCGAGTGACCAAATCATCATTGCGATGGATACCCCTCAAGGGACCAGAGAACAGGTCACGGATTCATTGAGCGCCTGGGTTGAAAACAAAATATGGGATATAGACCAGAAACTTGGTGAGAACGAATTAGGAGAACCTCATGTGGTTTCAACGGTTCGTCAATTGGGGCCAGGAAGTGCTGCTTCACAACTCACGGTAAATCTATCTCCCAGTGAAACACGAGCGATAAGCTCAAGAGAAATTGCTAGTCAGATTCGCGAAGCGGTCGGAGAAATTCCTGGAATTGAGAAGTTAAGTTTTGACTCGGGTGCTAACGTGGGTGGAAAACCGGTTTCAGTTTCGCTACAGGGGAAAAATATTAGTCATTTAAATGAGGCAAAGGAAATCGTTTATGACCAATTGGGGAAAAACCCTGATGTCAAAGATATCATTGATACAAGTCCAAAAGGCGGAAAAGAAATCAAACTAAAGTTGAAACCCAATGCTTCTTTACTGGGGCTGCCCTTAAATGATGTGATGCTTCAAGTGCGTAGCGCTTTCTTTGGAAAAGAAGTCCAGCGCTTGCAACGGGGTCAAGATGAAATCAAAGTTTGGGTTCGCTACGATGCTGAAAACCGTTCCAGTATTCAAGACTTGGAAAACATCAAAATCGTAGGTCCCAACGGTAGAGTTCCACTTTCGGAAGTAGTAAGCTACTCCATCGAACGAGGTGATGTCGCTATCAACCATTTGGATGGAGTAAGAGAGGTGACAGTTGAGGCAGATTTGGCAAACCCCAAGGCAAGTGCTACCGAAATCATGAGGGATTTGACCACAAGAGTTGCGGATATCGTCCATAAGGAGTATCCCGATGTAAACATTAGCGTGGAGGGGCAGAATCGTGAGGTGAACCGTATCGCTACCTCTGCTATGAATGTGCTTCCTGCGGCTATCTTTTTAATTTATGTGACCATTGTTTTTGCATTTCGTTCCTACAGTCAACCCTTGGTGCTTTTGGCGATTATTCCTTTTTGCATTATAGGCGTAGCTTGGGGACATTGGTTACATGGTTTTCCCATGAGTATCGTATCCTATCTGGGGATTATCGGTCTTTTGGGTATTGTTGTTAATGACGGACTGGTATTCACTGGTCGATTCAATACCTTTTTAAAGGAGGGGCTTCCTTTTGACGAAGCGCTGTTTGAGACGGGGCGGGCACGTTTCCGAGCAATTTTCCTTACTTCAATCACCACAATTGCCGGTCTCGCCCCGTTACTTTTTGAGCGTAGTCTCCAAGCCCAGTTTTTGATTCCCATGGCCATCTCCATTAGCTATGGCGTAGCGATTGCTACTTTTTTGACCCTTTTTCTGCTTCCGATTTTTCTTTCGGTCACCAATCGTTTGAAGGTTTGGGCAAAACATATTCGAACCGGAAAAAAGCCAACACGAGAAGAAGTAGAACGTGCTGTTAAAGAATTAAATGTTGATCATGTTGAATTTTAGATTTTTTGTCCTGGCGTTTTTGGTATTGACCGCAGTTTCAGGTCAGGAAGTGCTCACTACCGAAAAAGCGGTGGCCGTTGCTTTGCAAAACAATTATGATTTGCGTTTGGCCAAAAACAATACTGAAATCGCCAGTTTACAAGCAGGTCTTTTGAATAGTGGTTATCTACCAACAGTTAGTGCTACGGGTGGTATTAATTATTCGGATGAAACCCAAAGTGTTCTTTTTTTGGATGAAACATTTACCTCAGTTGATGGCGCCATCACCGAATCATACAATGCTTCAGTGACCGCGGAATATGTCATTTTTGATGGTTTGGTACGTCGGTTTACCCAAAAATCGAATGAACAGAATCTAAATCTGCAAGAAACCAAAGAAAAACAGCAAATTGAAAACACAGTGATTTCGGTTTACGAAGCTTTCTTCAATGCGGCCTATCAAAAACATTTGTTGGACAACCTTCAACTTAATGTTGAAAATTCAAAAGATAGATTGGACCGGTCCCAACGAAAACTCAAGTACGGACAAGGCACCAAACTTGAAGAATTGAATGCTCAGGTCGATTTGAATAACGACAGTATTGCTTTGGTAGATGCGAAGCGAAGTTTGAACAACCTCAAACGGAATCTCAATGTACAGTTGGGAAGGGAAGTAGTCACGGATTTTGCCATAGATACCACTGTGGTCTTTCGACCCGCTTTGGAAAAAGAAACGATGGTAGAAAAGGCAGGTCAGAACAACATTCAAGTGCGTTTGGTAAAAGAAGATGTACTGCTAAGCGAATTGGACATTAAAGTAAACAAAGCACAGTTCCTTCCAAAAATTAGCGGTTCGGCCTCGTATCGTTGGAATGAAAGCAAAAACCCACCTACCTCGTTCGCATTGGAAAATGAGGCGTATGGGGTAAACTTAGGACTCAGCTTGCGATGGAATCTGTTTGATGGAGGCAATGCGACCCGAGTGAAAACTGCGAAAATCCAAAAGCTGAACCGAGAAATTGAGCTTACTAGGGTAAAAGAACAAGTCATGGCCGATGTGTTGAATGCCTATGAGAACTACGACATCGCATGGTTCACTCTAAGAACTGAGCAAAAAAACGTAACCACGAACGAATTGAACTTTAGCCGGTCGGAGCGTCAATATGGCCTGGGGCAAATTACGGCGATAGAATACCGTCAAGCGCAAATCAACTTGTTGAATGCCAGAAATAATCTAGCGCGCTCCAAATACGATTTAAAAATTGCAGAACTGAACCTCTTGCAGTTGGGAGGCATACTCTTAGAATAAAAAAGGAAAGGACAGTGGAGATAATACTGTGCTAACTCAAACTCACTTCTAGAAAAAACATAAACATTTAATGAAATTAGTTTTGAAGATAAAACCTCCTTACTGTCCTTTAGACCATTCGTATGAAAAAAATACAACTAACACTTCTAGCGCAGTGCGCTCAAAAATAGGGTTGGTCTTTGGTGAAGTTGGAGTTGAGTTGATGAAACCGTCTTTTCAACTAACGGATACCAAGATTCATTTTATGTAGGTTAATTTTCCATTACTTCTGGCGGACAGTTTTGTCAGCCTCAAGGTATTTTCATTCCTTTCAGGGCTAAAACCAATGCTATGACCATTTTTGTGGATATGGACGAAGTCATCGCCAACACCTATCAAGCCCATGTTGACTTATATAATCGGGAACACAACGGAAACTTAAGTGCTTCAGATTGTTTCGGTAAAGAAGTATGGCAATGCGTCCCTTTAGAACATCAAGATGGAGTCAAAAAACACGCTTACCGTTTGGGTTTTTTCAAAGATTTGGAAGTAATTCCCGGGAGTCAAAAGGTTTTAGAAGAATTGTCTGCAAAACATAGGGTATACATTGCCTCTGCGGCCATGCAGTTTCCGAATTCCTTAAAGGAAAAGTCCGATTGGTTAGACGAGCATTTTCCTTTCATACCTTGGCAGAATCGTATCTTATGTGGTCATAAACATATATTGAAAGGAGACGTGCTGATAGACGACAGGGCATATAATCTTAAAAATTTCGATGGGCGACCCATTCTTTTCAGTTCGCCGCATAACTTGGCACAAGATGATTTGGAGCGAGCCGATTCTTGGGAGGACATCGCAACAAAACTTTTGTAACTTGGGGTATGTTTACACCCACCCCTAAAAATCTTTGCTGCTGCATCTTACTGCTTTTGCAAATGACCGGTTGTTCTTCGCAATCCAAGCTCATTTCGGATAGTATGCTTGCCGTTACAGAAGAGAAGCTTGACTACTTTCTGTATTATCCCGAAGGCTATGAAGACAATACCGATGAAACCTTTGGTTTGTTGTTGTTTTTGCATGGAGGAGGAGAAGCCGGAGGCGGTTTGGATGATTTGGCGAAAAATGGACCTCCTAAAATGCTTATCGACGGAACGCAATTTCCATTTTTGGTGTTGGTCCCGCAAAATCCACACAAAAAAATGTGGTGGAACACCCATGCGGTGATTGAGTTGTTGGATAAAGTGGTAACCGAAAGCAAAGTGGATGAAAGTCGAATTTACCTGAGCGGATTGAGCAGGGGAGGCGGAGCAGCTTGGGAATTGGTCACCCAATACCCCAAAAAGTTTGCAGCCTTGGCTGTTGTTTGCGGAATGACTCCCTTACCCTATGCACATTGGGTGGACAAAAAACTCCCCATATGGGTTTTTCATGGGGCCAAAGACGAAATAATTCCCGTATCAGAATCTGACGAGATGGTCAAAACCTTGAAAGATTCTGGATACACTGTAAAATACACACGCTATGATAACTTGGGACACAATGTTTGGGACAAAGCCTATCAAAATCCAGAGCTCTATGATTGGCTGGCAGCCCAAAGTCGTTAGTTTACTGCTTTTGTCCTTCTTGGGCCTTGCCAGATGTAAAAAGGTCAAGAAGAAGGTTGACGAGCCCTCAAAAGATATTGTTGAGGTGCTTGATGACGCTAAGGTCAAAGCCTCCGTTGAAGTAGAATCGGTTCCAGTTCCTTTAAAGGAGTTTGGAGATACTGCAGATACCACATTCGTACGCTTGGCGGATTACAGCCATGATTTTGTGTATGACATGCGCTACGCCACCACAAACAACTTTTTAAAAGAAAAGGTATACGATTGTGCAGAATGCTATGTGCGAACTAAGACGGCAAAAGCACTAATTGTAGTAAACCAAGAATTCATGAAAAAAGGGGTGCGCATCAAATTTTTTGATTGTTATCGCCCAAATTCCGTGCAACACAAAATGTGGAAAATTTTACCCAATCCGCAGTATGTTGCCAATCCTGTGAAAGGGTCCATTCATAACAAAGGAGGCGCCATAGACATCACCTTGGTAGATAGCACTGGGATTGAGCTTGATATGGGTACGGAATTTGATTTTTTTGGTAAAAAAGCCCACCATGATTTTATGGATTTACCTGAGACTGTTTTAGCAAACCGAAAATTATTAAAAGAAACGATGGAAGCCAATGGCTTTTGGGGCATACGAACCGAATGGTGGCATTACAATTTGTCCGCAGGTTCCAATGATAGGGTAGCGGACTTTACATGGGATTGTCCCGTTGAAACCGAATAGAGGGTCAAATTCGTTCGCAAATAAGCACTGTCAACTCTTCATGCATTGTTTTGACGAAGAATAGATAAGTGTCTCCGCCATCCTTTATTCCTAAACGTTTTCGAATTTGCGCAACCGTCCAGGGAAAGTTCTTGGCGATAACATTGGCTTGTGTTTTTGCTAGCTTTTTTTTGAGCACTTTGGGTTTAAAAGGCGCTTGTGAAAGAATGGAAAACCTTCGCCCTGGAAAAGCAATAAGTTCTTCGGTTGAATATAAATGGGTGTGCTCGTGAAGCTTTTTTAAACCGAAGGCATTTCCAATGGCCTTGAAAGCCCCTGATTTTAAAATGGCTCGATTGGGTTCATAAAGGTATGCTTCAGGCGGTCCAAATTGTGAAACGGCATTTGTCTCTTCAGCGAGGTTGAAATCAAAACTCTCGTTCTGGGGTTGACCCAGATTTATGGTTTTGTAGTTGACGCTTCCCTCATATTCTTTCTTTAGTAAATAAAGCACTTCTTTCACTTCATTGCGTACCGCAACAATATGAATTTCCTTTAAGTAGTTTAGGTCGTTTTTGGCCTTAGTGATATCCAATAAGGGAGCTGCTTTGATGAGGACGTTTTCGGTTTTCTCAAAAAGAACAGGAAGTATTTCAAGGACATTGGGTTCACAATCTTGAAATAAAAAAACCTTTCCCACGTGGTCTTTTCGTCGGGCCGGGTCGAGATATATCCAGTCCCAATTTTTGGTGGAATTTTTCAAAACGGCCAATGCATCCTCTGCATGAAAAATTGCTTCACCTCCATTTAAAATGGCATGATTGTGTTCGGCAATTGCACTCAATTCTGGGTTCTTTTCACAGTGCTGGACTACCTGGAATCTGGAAGAAAAAAAATAGGTATCTACACCAAAGCCTCCGGTCATGTCCAACATCGTTTTTCCCGCTACTAAACTTGCTTTGTATCGAGCCGTTTTTTCGGAACTGGTTTGCTCTATAGATAGCTTTTCGGGATAATAAATTTGAGGGGAATTGAACCAGGTAGGTAGTTTGTGCTCACTTTTTTTCTTGGCCTCTATTTGACTGGCAAGCTCTTTTTGTGAAACTGTTGGAAATTGGCGGTTTTGCGTGATTACTGACACGATGTCAGTACTCAAATTTTTATGTATAAAATTCTGTATACCAGTATTTAAAATATCTTTATTCAAATAAAAACTATAAGTTTTTGGTAAGCTTTTTCACGAATGGATTTTGGGCCAAAAAAGCCTTTAAAATCACTTTTATGGCGGTATATCCGGGTACGGCAACCACCATTCCAACTACACCAAATAATAATCCTGCTATGATGATTACCAGAAAAATTTCCAGCGGATGGGACTTCACACTTGTGGAAAAAATGAAGGGTTGCGAAAAGAAATTATCGACCAATTGACCGATGACAACACCTATCAAAACATATAGTGCTTTGGGTAAAATTACAGTGCTAAAATCGTATCCTAAAAAGCTGGTCATGGTCAGTGTAATCATGATGGCTCCTCCGGCCAAAGGACCGATATAGGGAATGATATTAAACAGGGCACACAAGAAGGCAATCACGATGGCATTTTCAACACCGACTATAAAGAGGGTGACCATGTAAATGATGAAGAGTATTAAAAGTTGTAATAAGATGCCCGCGAAATATCGCGACAACAGTCCTTTTATTTTTTCGATGGAATCAACCATGTTCCCCTCTTTGTTGTCAGGAACAAAAATGAGTAACCCATTTTGAAGCAATCGACTATCCTTTAAAAAGAAAAAAGAGATGAAGAGCACGGAAAATAATCCGATACTAAAGTTGCTCAAGACGTTCACAAAAGCATTCAAAAAATTAGGAATAAAGCCAAGGTCTAGTCCTTTGATGACACTTTCTTCCAAACCAGATTCTTGCAGCAAATCATTGACTCCATCCGTGGTCATTCCAAAGTATTCGACTATTTGGAAATAAAGGGTGTTCAAGTTGGCTTTTAATTCTTCCAAATCAAGTAGTGATAGATTTTTACTCTGTTCTGAAATCAGTGGAATAAACAAGGCTAGAATACCAAAGAAAATTCCGAGCATCAACACCATGGTGGCCACTACGGCCAACGTATTGGGAAATTTGAGTTTATTCCGTAAAAACAAAATCATAGGTCGCCCCAACAAGGCAACCACTCCTGCAATTGCGATATAGGCAACTACCGACCTTATGGCGTAAATGAAATAGCAGAAAAGTACGGCCCCGGCAATAATCGCTACGGCACGAAGAATTCCATTGGATAGGGTTTTGGCTGTCATGGTTTATTGTGTAAAGGCGTATTGGACGATGTTGGCACCCATTTGTAAAGCTTTCGTCCGTACTTCTTCTGGGTCGTTATGTACTTCCGGGTCTTCCCAACCATCTCCTAAATCACTTTCAAAAGTAAATAGCAACACCAAACGCCCTTCATGTGAAATGCCGAAGGCTTGGGGTCGTTTACCGTCATGCTCGTGAATTTTGGGTAATCCGTTAGGGAAAGCGTATTTCTGACTGAAAATAGGATGGTCCGAACCCAATTCGTCCAGAGTTCTATCGGGAAATACTTTCTTTAGCTCACGTCTCAAATAAGGCTCCATGCCATAATTGTCGTCAATGTGGAGGAATCCCCCTGAAATCAAATATGCTCTAAGATTTTCAGCTTCTTCGTTGGTAAAAAACACATTGCCATGTCCCGTCATGTGCAGAAAGGGATATTGAAACAATTCAGGTCCATCTGGCTCGACCGTTTGGGGTTTGGAAGCAATTCGTGTATCAATGTTCGTATTGCAGAATTGGATGAGATTGGGCAGTGCTGTGGGATTGGAATACCAGTCACCACCCCCGCCATATTTCAAGACTGCAATTTCTTGCCCTATCCCGATAAAGGACATTCCAAATAGAAAAAATACCCATATTACCGTAAGCTGTCTCATCCTTTTACGATTAACCATTATATCAAATGTAAATGATCCATGATTAAAAAGTTAGTTCAACCCATCGCAATAGTATTTTTTGTCACGCTGGCTGTATTGCTTTTTTGGAACGCCAAAGAAATTCCAGTAGAGCCTTCACAAACTGCTGAAAAAATAGAGTTTTCAGGGGAGGTAAAGGTCGTTTTAGAACTGTTTACTTCCCAGGGATGTTCTAGTTGTCCGCCTGCAGATAAGCTCTTGGCGCAAGTACAAGAACAATATCCCAAAGAAGTTTTGGCGCTATCGTACCACGTGGATTATTGGGATTATATCGGTTGGAAGGATCCCTTTGGAAGCTCAGCCTATACGAAAAAGCAAAGGGCTTATAATCGCAAGTTTCGTGAAAACAGCAATTACACTCCGCAGCTGATCGTCAATGGAAAAGAGCATCTGGTGGGTTCCAATGCTAGGGTGCTTGCCGAAAGACTTCAGGAATACGGCAAAAAAAATCTGTCGAATACAGTGACTTTGTCCAAGGTTGAAAAAAATGCGGACCAAGTAGATTTTTCGTTTGCTGTTTCTGGGGATTTAGATGAAAAACTACTTCGGGCGGTTTTGGTGTTGGATGAAAAGACCACTTGGGTGCAAAGAGGCGAGAACCGTAATCGAGAGTTGCGGAATTCACATGTGGTAGTGGCTGAAAAGTATTTGGATTTGAACGAATCCAAAGGAAGTCTTTCGATAAGTATTCCAGCGTTGGTTTCAAAAAATGATGCGATTACCTTAATTGTTTTAACGGAAAATGAACAGCTGGATATCACGGGAGGTACCCAAATGAAGCTCTAAGAAGGTGTTTCAAACAATGCAAAAGAGGCGCAGGTCATAACCGCTGCCGTCTCAGTACGCAATCGGTTGTTTCCTAAAGTCACGGGGACATATTCCAAGTCCAATGCACTTTGAATTTCAGTATTTGAAAAATCGCCCTCTGGCCCGATGAGGAAAACAACATCTTCTTTAGGCGGGAGAAACTGAGTAAGTGGATTCCGCTTTCCTTCTGCGCAATGCGCAATGAATTTCATACCGTTGCGATTCTTTTCCAGAAAATCATGGTAAGGTGTCAACGGATTGAGCTTGGGAAGATGGGCACGCAAAGATTGTTTCATCGCCGACGCCAATACTCTTTGCATACGTTCCGCTTTGATGACCTTCCGTTCTGACCGTTCACAAAGTAATGGAGTAATTTCATCTACCCCGAGTTCCGTTGCCTTTTCCAAAAACCACTCGAATCGATCATTCATTTTGGTAGGGGCAACCGCTATATGTAATCGATGGAGCTTTTTGGGGATTGCAGTGATATCGCCAATGGTTCCTTCACAACGTCTCATTTCAGTAAGCGTCAATGTGATATTGAAAAAGTGACCCTGCCCGTCCGTCGCACGCAAAACATCTCCTACTTTTTTCCGCAAAACCCGCACAATATGTTTGCTTTCCTCTGCTGAAAAAGTTACAGTTGCTCCGGTGACAGGCGTGGTAGGATGATAAAACAACTGCATAGTATGCTAAATTTTAGGTCGAGGTGCCAATCGCATAACGCGCTTGCGCTGCTATATTCGGATTGCTCTGAAAACCCTCTAAATATTTAAGATATCCAACGATGCCTATCATGCCGGCGTTGTCCGTGCAATATTGAAATTTTGGGATATAAGTGGTCCAACCCAATGTTTGTTCTGCTTCTTTCAAACGCGCACGGATTCCAGAGTTGGCCGCAACGCCACCACCAATCGCGATATGTGTGATGCCTGTTTGTTTGGCGGCTAATTTGAGCTTGTCCATCAGAATTTCCAAAATGGTATACTGAACGGAAGCACAGATGTCATCAATATTTTCTTTGATAAAATCTGGATTCTGTTGGGTTTGTTTTTGTAAAAAGTAAAGGATACTGGTTTTTAATCCGCTAAAACTAAAGTTCAGACCGTCTACTTTCGGTTTGGGAAACGAAAAAGCATTTGGATTCCCATTTTGTGCATTTTTGTCTACCAAAGGGCCGCCTGGATAGGGCAGTCCCATTAGTTTTGCGCTTTTGTCGAAGGCTTCTCCGACAGCGTCATCCAATGTTTCTCCAAGGACTTCCATGTCAAAATAATCCTTGACCAAAACGATTTGGGTATGTCCGCCGCTGATGGTCATTCCCAAAAAAGGAAAAGGGGGTGCCTTCATTTCATCATCTTCAATAAAATGTGCTAGAATATGGGCTTCCATATGGTTGACCTCAATCAAAGGAATATCTAAGGCCAGTGCCATGGATTTTGCAAAAGAAGTTCCCACTAGTAAAGACCCCAATAAACCTGGGCCCCGCGTAAAAGCTATGGCTGAGAGTTGTCTTTTGTCGATATTTGCTTTGGCCAAGGCCTGATGAACTACGGTAACAATATTTTTTTGGTGGGCGCGTGATGCCAATTCTGGAACCACACCTCCGTATTGCTCATGTATTTTTTGGGTGGCCACCACATTACTAAGTACTTTTTTGTTGCAAAGCACAGCTGCCGAAGTATCATCGCAAGAAGATTCAATCGACAGTAGATATTTTTTATCCATAAAGTATCGTGTTTGGAACAAAAATTGGTCGAACAAAGGTAAAACATAAAGCCCTATCAGAAAACTGAGGAAAATATTGCTGCGGTCCCTATTGGGGTTGTTTTTGTTTCTGGCCCTTGTTACCATCATACTTTCTTTGCCACCAGTACAAACTGCTTTGGGTCGTTACGCTACGGATTCCATCAATACCGAATTTGGGACCAATATTTCAATAGACCGGTTGAGCCTAAATCTTCTCACCCTTAGTACCGGCCTTAAGGGAATCTACGTGGAAGACTACAAAAGCGATACCCTTTGTTACATTCAGAAACTATCCACCTCGGTATTGAGCTTACGCAACATTGCGAATAACCGGATGGAGTTTGGAGAGGTTGATATTGACGGACTCTTTTTCAATTTAAAAACCTATAAAGGAGAGCGAAATACAAATTTGGATGTATTTGTTGACAAGTTGGATGATGGTTCCCCGAAAGACCCAAATACGCCTTCCTTTTACATGTCGTCGGATGCCATTACAATTGATGAGGGTCGTTTTTTGATTTATGACGAAATATTTGTAAAGGTGGAGACCATGAATTTTGATGATATCAAAATCAAGGCAAACGATTTTCAGATTTTGGGACCCGAGGTCACTATCGGAATCGAAGCTTTAAAACTTAAATCGAAACGCGGGCTGGCACTCGAAAACCTATCTACCGATTTTAAATACACCAAGCAGCAAATGCGGTTTGATTCCCTCCGCATAAAAACAGAAAAATCGTTCATCAAAGGTGATATGGTGATGAATTACAACCGCGAAGATTTTGCCGATTTCATTAACAAAGTGAACATTATTGCCAGTTTTGATGATACCGAAGTAGCCTTAGATGATGTCAATCGATTTTATGACCAATTCGGAGAGAAAAAACAAGTGACCTTTTCTGCTGAGGTAAGCGGGGTATTGAACGATTTGATTGTGGAAGAGTTGTTTCTACAGTCAGAAAATACGGGAGTACGAGGCGATTTCGAATTCCAAAATATGTTTACGGAACAGGCACCGTTCATTATGAAGTCTGAAATTGATAACCTGACCAGTAGTTATTACCAACTTAGAGCTTTGTTGCCCAATATTTTGGGAAGGAGTCTGCCGAGTTCCCTACAAAAGTTTGGTCAGTTCACCCTTCGCGGAGATGCTGAAGTAACCGAAACTTCCTTGGATGCACAAGTCAATTTGAATACGGCTTTGGGAAGCTGTTACACGGATTTGCAAATGACCAATATCCAAACGATTGATGATGCTTCTTACATCGGGTTTATTTCCTTGATTGATTTTGATTTGGGGACCTTTGTAAACAACACGAAATTAGGTCGGACCAGCTTGGACGTGAATGTGGAAGGGAAAGGATTTATCGCTGAGAATTTGAATACGGAAGTGATTGGCGAGGTATACAAACTGCAGTTTAATGATTATGAATATCAGGGCCTCAAGGTATCTGGAATCTTTAAGGAAGAATTATTCGACGGCTCTGTAAACAGTATGGATGAAAACTTCAAGTTCGACTTTAAAGGATTGGCTGATTTGGGCAATGATGCCAATCAGTTCGATTTTATCGCTTCTGTGGATTATGCCGATTTGAAAACGCTCAATTTCATCAACGACAGCATTTCCATCTTCCGCGGGAACCTAAATATGAATATTGAAGGCAATTCTGTGGATAACATTTCAGGTAGCGTACGTTTTTCAAACACCACTTACCAAAACAAAAACGATACGTATTATTTTGAGGATTTTGCGGTCTCTTCAACTTTTGATGCCGATACCGTTCGAACAGTGGAAATCAATTCTCCTGATATCATTACCGGGTATGTAAAGGGTAAGTTCAAGGTCAACGAGTTGGATAAGCTCGTTCGGAATTCCATTGGTAGTATTTACACGAATTACCGCCCTTTTGAGATTTCGGATGGGCAACGACTGAACTTCAATTTTAAAATTTACAACAAGATTGTGGATGTTTTTTTTCCTGAGGTAGTGTTCGACCCCAATACGTTTCTTCGCGGCAATATCGAGGCGGACCAGGGTGATTTCAAATTGACCTTCAAATCGCCCAACATTGAAGCTTACGGCAACTCTTTTGAAAACTTGGAGTTGAAAATCGACAATAAGAACCCCCTCTTCAACACCTTCCTCTCTGTGGAAGATATGTCTACCGTGTATTACGATTTCAAGGATTTTAGTCTCATCAACACCACCCTAAAGGATACGCTGTTTTTTAGAACAGAGTTTAGAGGAGGCAGTGACTTGAACGATTCATATAATCTAAACTTCTACCACACTTTCAATAAGCAAGACAAATCGGTCATTGGTTTGAAAAAGTCCGAGCTTCGATTCAAGGAAAACCTTTGGGTGCTCAATAAAGAAGGTAACAACAAAAACAAGGTCATCATCAATCGTACACTAGATAGCATTCAAATTGAGGACGTGGTGATGGACAACAACAATAGCGAACAAATTAAACTTCGAGGGCAATTGGCAGATTCCACCTATAAAAACCTGGACCTACAATTCAAGTTGGTTTCTCTGGATAAAATTACCCCGAGCATCGATAGTTTAAAGTTGGAAGGCGGTGTCAACGGTTTCTTGAACATCCTTCAGAAAGATGGGAAATATCTGCCCAACTCTAGTT
>CALBPG010000198.1 GCA_937899065.1 uncultured Allomuricauda sp. | reverse complement strand
GATACAGTCGATTTTCACGAAGCATTGGAACCTGGGTGCCTAAAGAAGGTAAACGATTGTCGTGGGTCACTGGTACGTAGCCCGAATAATACTCCCGTTTCATTTTAAAAGTTCTGTAATAATATGTTGCAGAATACATGACATCTTTGTCGGTCTCGTTGGTTGCGCCCACATTCATTTGAGTGCTTTGCCCTGCGGTAGCATATTTTGGTGTGCTCTTTATTACTTTACGCTCGCTATTGTACCGAATCATTTCCTCTTTGACTTTTCGCATTGGTTGGATAAAATCATCATGCTTTTTGTCAGGGGCTAGGAGTTTAAGTCCAGAAACGGTAGGCACCTCAATATTTACAGACAATCGGTCAGCGTAAAGACCTGCTTCATACATCAACTCATCACTTGCGCCAGGGATGGATTTTAGATGAATATATCCACTAAAGTTTTCTTCCTCTCTTAACTTTTTGGCCACTGCAATCAAGCGTTGCATAGTGTAGTCAGGGCTTTTAAAAATTCCAGAACTCAAAAACAATCCTTCGATAAAATTTCGGCGATAGAAATTTATGGTAAGGTCAACGACTTCTTGTATTTTGAAAGCGGCGCGTTTCACGTCATTGCTTTTTCGGGTTACGCAATATGCACAATCATAGATGCAATAATTGGTCAGTAGAATCTTCAGCAAGCTAATACAACGACCGTCCTCGGCATAGCTATGACAAATACCCATTCGTGAAGCATTGCCCAATCCTTTGCCTACGTTTTTGCGGTCGCTTCCACTACTGGCGCAGGAAACGTCATATTTAGCAGCGTCAGCAAGGATGTTTAGCTTTTCTTGAATTCTATCGAAATCCATTCTTATTGTAATTATTCCAAAATTATGGAATAAATCCTATTTATGGAAATATTCCAATAAATTTTTGGAAATATTCCAAAATATGTATATTTGAAAGGCATAACGCAGCAATTCCCTGCATTCGCCGTCATTAGAGCACCATAATGGAAAATGAAATCACATTAAAAAGATTCACTGAGGTACGAAGGGATTTGGGGCATACCCAAGCAGAATTTGCCAAGCTTTTGGGAATATCCAACACTACTGCAGACATCGAAAGAGGTAGAACCAAACTATCAGGGAAGGTTGTGGCTGAACTGTTGAGGCAATTTAAAATCAATCCTTTATGGCTCTTTGGCGAAGCTGATGAAAAATATTTGGAAACCTCTAAAACTAGCGTGATTCCAAAGGTGATTACTGTGGACAACAGTGATAATGAAAACATGGTGCTAGTGAATGCCAAAGCAGCAGCGGGCTATCCACAAAATATTCAAGATACAAGCTGGTATCGTCAATTACCAGCCTTTGACCTGCCTATACCTGAGTTCAGAAATGCGACCTACCGGGGTTTTCAAGTGGAAGGAGACAGTATGTTACCTAATTTGAGACCGGGAGAATGGGTTTTGGCGCGAGCCATTGAGCATATTGACCATGTTAGCGCCAATAAAATGTATGTTGTGGTGTTGCAGGATTCGGTAATGGTCAAAAAAGTAGAACGCCGACCCAATTCCAACAATATCACGCTCATTTCACTCAATGAGACCTATCCACCCTACGAAATCAAACCCTTCCAAATTCAGGAGATTTGGGAAGTGAGCAGTAAGCTTACTTTTAATTTGGAGGCGACTACCGAAAGAGGCCTACTCAAACAACTCCAGCAGTCCATGGAGGAATTGAAACAGCAAGTAAGCGGCGTAAAGGGTTAAGAGATTTTAGTATCTTTTCAGGTAATTCTTTTCAATCTCATCTCGTCATGACCCGCTTTCTCTTGACATTTATTGCTTTAAACTATTGTTTTTTAGGTCATACGCAAGAGGCCATGGATACCTTAAAGGTGGGATATACCAAAGCGGCTCCTTTTATTATTGAAGAACATCAGGATTTGCAAGGCATTAATGTATGGCTTTGGACCAAGGTAGCTGAAGATTTGGGATTGCCTTTTGAATTGCGCCGGATGGAATTCCCAAAAATGCTAGATGGGCTTAGGTCTGGGGAGATAGATGTTAGCATAAATCCATTAACCATAACCAGTGAACGTAGTAAAGCGTTTGAGTTCACAGACTCTTTTTATGCTTCACATTCGGTTATCGTAGTGGCGAAACAGACGTCTTGGCAGAAAATAAAGGGGGTTTTAAGTTCCTTTTTTCAAGCCAATTTTATTCGAGGTTTTTTGGCCTTGTTTGGATTGTTGCTTTT
>CALBPG010000197.1 GCA_937899065.1 uncultured Allomuricauda sp. | reverse complement strand
TATATGATATCGAAGGCATGTTGAAGTTATCCGGGTTTGCCTCAAGAGCCACTTTTTATAGGGTTTTTAAAAAACACTCTGGTATGACCCCTAAGCAATATCTGGAGACCATTAAGTAAATATTATTCCCTCTTTGGTAAATATGCCGTTTAGGTCATAGCAGTTTTGAGACAAGTTTTTTTACACTGCTCTATGGTTTTTTTATAATTTTTAATGAGTCGTTTCCCCTTGGGCAATGTCAATAAAAATTACAAAATCCATGATAGTTTTGAAGTGCTTTTATGCGATTTATGCCTTACGAAAAGTTTGGACCTTTAGAGTAATATCATTCCTAATTCTTACACTCATTTTTGATGGATGTGTTGAGACCTTTGAGATTCCCACAGCCAATGAATTTCAAAATGTCCTCATCGTTGAGGCGACCATAACCGATGTTTTTGGAGTGCAGGAGATAAAACTTTCCCGAACGGGCCCTCTAGGTTCTGATGAGTTGTTCCCCGAACTGGGGGCCAGCATACAGATTCGGCAGGGGAATGGAACCGCGTATGCTTTCTTAGGGACTTCTTCTGAAATTTACCGTTCGGAAATACCGTTTGCTGCTGAGCCTGGGGTATCTTATGTTTTGGAGATTCAAACCCAATCCGGGGAGGTGTTCTCATCCTCACCACAGCAACTTCCAAGGGCAAGTACTATTGCTCTTTTGGAGGCAAATTCCATTGTCGATGAAGATCGCGGTGAAGGGGTGCAGATTTTTTTGTCCAGTACAGCTGAAGGCGATGAGCCGCAATTTTATCGATATGAATATGAAGAGGCGTATCGAATAGTTGCCCCGCAATGGAGCAGCTTTGAAACATATGTTGTGACCGAAAACCCTCCTAACGTTGGGATTAGAAGGCGTCAACAGGAAGAGTTGATTTGCTACGGTGTCTCAAGGTCAACTGAAATCCTTCAATTTACAACAGAGGGACTAGTCAGCAATGCTGTGATTGATTTTCCTTTACGTTTCCTCGAGAAGAGAAACCCGTTTATCGCCCACCGTTACAGTATCTTGGTAAAACAGTTTTCTATTTCACCAGAAGCCTATCGGTATTACCGGACACTAAGGGAGCTTTCTGGGCAAGGAAACCTGTTGAGTCAACAACAACCAGGGTTCCTGCCAGGTAATGTGATAGCGGAAGATGGAAACATAGGCGATGTGTCCGGCTATTTTTGTATTGCCTCATTGTCCGAGAGAAGAATTTTTTTTGATTATGACGATTTTTATGATGGGGTAAATATTTTACCCGCATACCCCGCGGATTGCAATGATACCTTTGTTGCTCCCGTGCTGGTAGATGAGTTTGGAAACTCTCCCTTAATCGAAGCGGTTCAAAATGAATCATATGAGTTTCTAACACGTAATGCAGGTTTTGATTCGACCCAATTCGGCGGATACATTATGGTTCCAAGAATTTGTGGCGACTGCACCGTGCTAGGAAGTAACGTACCTCCAGATTTTTGGGTAGATTGAAGATGGCAAGTGCTGGTTTTTCGCTGTTGTCATTATTTTTTGATTGTGTAAGACTTGTAAGGGATCTAGCTTCATCTTTTTCTTCTTGAGAATGTACCGCTTATCTTTTGACGAAAATCCAATTTTGTTATATATTTGCACAACTTATAGAATCAAGATATTCAATGAGGGGACATAATAGTCCCCTCTTTTATTGTTGATACTCTATGTTCAAAAAGAAAGTACAATCTTTATTGGAGGCAGCGTTGGAAGAAAACCCTTCGCTTTTCTTGATTGATTTTACCGTAGGTGCCGACAATGCCATTCGTGTCATTTTGGATGGTGATACGGGAGTCAATCTTGAAGATTGTATGAAAATTAGTAGGGCCATCGAGCACAACTTGGATAGGGAGGAAGCAGACTTTGCATTAGAAGTAACTTCTGCAGGAGCTACGGCGCCACTGCAATTACCCCGACAGTATGCTAAGAATGTGGGAAGGACCTTGAAGGTAAAAACAACCGCCGATGAAATCAAAGGCGAGCTTGTGGCAGCAACAACAGATTCCATTACCTTAAAGTGGAAGGCACGAGAGCCAAAGCCAGTGGGTAAAGGAAAAGTAACGGTTCAAAAAGAAAAGACCGTAGCAATTTCTGATATAGAAGAAGCAAAAGTGGTATTAAAATTTTAATCGAAGTTCAAAAATGGAAAACCTAGCGCTCATCGAATCCTTCTCAGAGTTTAAGGACGATAAGTTTATTGATAGGGTAACGTTAATGGCCATCTTGGAAGAAGTATTCCGCAGTGCCCTTAAGCGTAAGTTCGGTTCGGACGAAAACTTTGACATTATTATCAATCCTGACAAAGGGGATTTGGAAATATGGCGAAATAGGATAGTGGTCGAAGATGGTGAAGTAGAAGAGCCCAATGAGGAGATTTCATTGTCCGAAGCGCAAAAAATAGAGCCTGATTTTGAGGTTGGGGAAGATGTTTCCGAAGAAGTGAAGATGATGGATTTGGGATGACGCTCTCTTTTGGCATTGCGCCAAATCTTGATTTCGAAAATTCATGCGCACGAT
>CALBPG010000196.1 GCA_937899065.1 uncultured Allomuricauda sp. | reverse complement strand
GCTGGATGGCTTATCCAAACAAATTGAGTCCATCCGGAAAAAATATACCTCGTATTCCGCTTTTGCTGGAAAACCACTAACCGAACTCTTTGAACCAGAAGTGTTGGAAAATTCTACGCTTTTGGAAGTGAACACCCTGAAGTCTGGATTCTTAAGGAATGAAGAAGGGCGTTTTACTTTTGTTCCCTTCACCAGTTCACTGCAAGTTGCACCCATCATGGCGTTCACCGGTTTTGATTTTGATAGTGATGGGAAGCAAGAAGTACTAATTGGAGGCAACTACTTTGGCATTAAACCATACCACGGTAGATTCGACGCTTTTAGCGGGGCCTTGCTAAAAGATGAAAATACCATAATTTTGGGCAATCGTTTGGGACTTGATTTTACCAAAAAATCATTGCGCCATTTAGCGAAGATATCTATGAATGGCGGTGATTATCTGCTCGCCGTATTCAACAACGAACCTGTAGAAGTATATCAAATAGTGAAGAAATAATTGTTGTAGATGATGAAAATGTTGAGACCCTTTCTTTTTATCCTAGTACTGATTTTGGCAAGCTGCCAAAAGAAGCAAGAACCCATCATGATTACCGCTGAAGATTTTCACAGTTCGGTGGACAAAGTAACTGAGGTGATGATTCACGATATCTTTTCGCCGCCCGTAGCAAGCCGTATCTATGCCTATCCCAGCATTGCCGCTTATGAAATCATGAGTAAGAACAATGACCAATACCGTTCTCTTGCCGGCCAATTGCATGGTCTTACCGAGATTCCAGAGCCAGAACAAACCAAAGAGGTGAATTTTGAATTGGCTGCCCTTATCGCACATATCGACTTAAATCGACGTTTGATTTTTTCAGAAGATAAAGTCGTACAGTATCGCGATAGTCTTTACGCGATTTGGGAAGAAAAGAATAGTGTAACCTTTGAAGCTTCTAAAAAATATGGACTGGATGTGGCCAACCATATAGTTGCTTGGATGGACAAAGACAATTACAAGCAGACTAGAACCATGCCTAAGTTTTCCGTGTATTCGGATGACCCAGCGCGCTGGCAACCTACTCCACCAGCTTATATGGACGGAATTGAGCCACATTGGAGCAAGATTCGTCCTTTTGCCATAGATTCCTCGGCACAGTTCAAACCGTTACCTCCACCCGAATTTTCTACAGACCCTGAGTCGGCCTTTTTTAAAGAAGTAAAAGAAGTATAAACGATAAGCGAAGAAATCACCGGGAAGGGTGATGAATCCGAGGAAGTGGCCATCGCCCAATTCTGGGACTGCAATCCCTACGTTTCAGTAACCCGAGGACACTTGATGTTCGCTACCAAAAAAATTACTCCAGGTGCGCATTGGATTGGTATCGCTAAAATCGCAGCAAGAAATTCCAAAGCAGATGCTGCCAAAACAGTGTATACCTATACGAAAACGGCTATTGCCATCGCCGACGGTTTCATTAGTTGTTGGGACGAAAAATACAGAAGCAATCTGATTCGTCCTGAAACCTTAATCAATGAACATATTGATGACAGTTGGGAACCCGTATTACAAACACCTCCTTTTCCAGAATATACCAGTGGACACAGTGTCGTTTCGGGAGCAGCTTCGGAAGCGCTGACCAGCATCTATGGAAATGATTTTGCATTCGACGATGACACTGAAGTATCCTATGGATTGCCCGTACGTTCCTTTACCTCATTTCGCCAAGCCGCCGACGAAGCCGCCATCAGTCGTATGTATGGTGGAATCCACTATCGCGCTGCAGTTGAAATCGGTGTAAAGCAAGGACGTGATTTGGGTACTTTTGTGGTCACCAAATTGGTCATGGAACAACCGACCCGAGTGGCTTCAAAATAAGGCACACATGAAAAAATTCTTTATTGGTTTAGGTTTGGTTTTATTGTTAGCCCTGCTTTGGTATCTTTTTTTAAAGCCTTCAGATTACATTGTGCGATTTAAGGCACCTACCTTTACTGGGGCCATCAACCAAACCTTGAAGCTTTGGGATACCTCTCTGGATACTGTTCAAGGTATCCGACAAGAAGGTGAAGATTTAACGGAATTAATCCAGACCCTTCGCTTTTCTGATTCCACGCACGTTTACCATTGGAAAATCAATCCCATAACTGATTCGACCGCACAAGTTGTGGTAAGCGTTAAAGATGCCGAACATAGCCTCATGAACAAAATCATGGTACCTTTTTCAGATACCGATTTTGAGAAACGGTCCCGAAAAACGGTCATGGAATTTATGCAAAACCTGAAAGAACATGATGAGAACTTTCGTCTGAACATCATTGGTGAAGTAGATTTTCAATCCAAGTATATAGGCTACATACCCGTTAAGGTAACCCAGTTTCAAAAAGCGGGTGGTATGATGAAGAACATCACCTATCTATCAGGTGAATTGTTTGCAAATAAGGTTCAATTGGATGGACCTCCCATGGTGGAAGTGACCCATTGGGACAGGGTAAATGATAGTATTTATTACAACTTGGCTCAACCTATTGTTCGCGTGGACAACCTTCCGCAAGACACAGAAATCAAATACAAACGAATTTTCGGGAAACGAGCCCTGAAGGCCGAATACTTCGGAAATTACATCACTTCGGATAGAGCTTGGTACGCTCTTATGGATTACGCCAAACGGGAGAATATCGCCGTGGAACCTACACCCATTGAAGTGTTTCACAATAATCCCAACACGGGAGGGGATGAGCTGAATTGGAAAGCTGATATTTATCTCCCCCTCAAAGAAAACAATGACTAGATTCCTTCTTCCTTTTTTGGGTCTTCTGGTTTTTCAGTCCTGTGCACAAAAACCTTGGTATGGAGACTTGAATTTTGAAGGGAAATTTCCTTCCAAACTCAGTGAAGTCTCAGGTATGGAAGTCATTGACGGTGAGACTTGGGTGATAGAAGACAATGGTAACAAAGACATTTTGTATCGCGTTGGGGCCAAGGCAAATCTCATCCAACAACTCAAAGTGAAGGATGCCAAAAACCAAGATTGGGAGGACTTGGCAAGTGACAACAACGGGAATTTGTACATCGGAGATTTTGGGAACAATGCCAACCAAAGAGAGGATTTGTGCATTTATAAAGTCCCTAATCCCTCAAAGGAGAAGGGTGACAAAATACAAGCTGAAACCATACGGTTTTCATATCCTGAACAAAAGAAATTTCCACCTAAAGACAAAAATCTGCTGTTCGATTGCGAAGCCTTTTTTCATCACAATAGCACTTTGTACTTGATTACCAAAAACCGGGCACATCCCTACACCGGCAAAGCGCTGCTCTATAGTATTCCAGACACTCCAGGGAAACACAAGGCCAAGTTGATTGGTGAATTTACGAGTTGCACTGAACGAGCTTTTTGTTCCATTACAGGAGCTGCCATTTCACCCAGCGGTGAAAAAGTGGTGTTATTAGGCTCTGGCTATATTTGGCTTTTTACGGATTTTCCTCAGGGGGATTTTACCAAGGGAAAAATGGAACAAATCGACGTCCTGCATCGAACCCAGCAAGAATCGATTTGCTTTAAGGACGAAAACACGCTGCTCATTGCTGATGAGCAATCTAAAACCAAGGGAAGGAATCTGTATTCGTACTCGCTAAAGGATTAGAATCCAAAACCAAGTCCAAAGACAAAGCGCATACCGTCAGCACTGTTGAACAAACCGATGTTTGCCGATAAAATATCCGCTCCATTTGCGAAGAAGCCCCCGCCATATGAATTATGCCATCGGGTGGAACTATCGCCTGGGAACCAAACCCTTCCGTAGTCGAATCCACCAAAGAATCCGGGTGTCACAGGCAACAGACCTGTTTTTGACCTTCGGAAACTGTATCTGATATCTGTATTCTGAAAATACGCGGTCTTTCCCGTGAACCGTTGAAAACGGAAACCACGTAAGCCGTTATTCGCGCCAATACTTGCACCTTGGTAAAACTCAAAATCGTCTCCAATATTGAAATGGCCTTTCACCTGACTGGCCAAAACAAGACGTCCATCGCTTGTGATTTTGTGGGTAATGGACAAACTGGGAATCAGAAAGGCAAAGGCACGGTCTGAATCCGTCAAGTTCATGCGATACCCTCCTTCCAAAGAGAAATCCATTCCCATGGTTGGGAAAGCATCCGTGTCGTAGTTGGCGTATTGGTATTCAGCTGATACACCAAAGAATTCTTGGTCAAGGTCCCGTCCTTGGTCAGTAAAGAACCCTTCGATAAATCGCCCTTCCGTTTCTTCCACTTCGTATTGTTCGTAGGAAACCCCTAGGGCTACCTTTGAACCTTGTCGGCCTCTCCAGACGATTGCAGGCGCGAACTGAATCGTTTCAATCTTCACACGATTAAAATCCAATTCAAGCTCTTCTTCGTCATCATTATTGATGGTCTCGTTTCCAAATCCAAAAAAGTTGCGTGCAAAATTAGGACTGGTAAAGCGCGCGGAAATCTCCAAATTGGCTTTACCAAAAACGTTTGCAAATTCTCCGTCGTAGTTTACATCAAAACCATTCGTGGCGAAATAATAGCCCGCTTGGACACTATGGCGTTGCGAAAAAGGGTTTTGACGAAATCCATTGTAGATATAGGTGTTCGCAAGACCTAAAATGATACCATCATCAGGATTAAACCCAAAATTGGGCAACAGTTGGTTGTTGCTTGCCTTTATTTTGTCAAAAACATAGGTGTTGGTTTCATAATCCCGGAGGCGAAGTATCCGTCCGCCATAAGCCTCACTATAGTCGTTCTTTTTATCCTTAAAGTCATAGCCTAAGACCTTTCTGGAACCTTCAGCTATTTTGTAGCTATCATTGTTTTGTCCGCCAATCAAGCGTAATTTGATTTTGGAAGTAGGGGTGCTTACATCAAATACGTCCGTGTCGTCCAGACCGTATACCCAAACTTGTTTGGTATATTCTGGCTCATAAACTTTGTCAAAAAAGACATCTGCTTTCTCTCCTTTCTTGATACGAAATCCCTTAATAGCCAGTCCTCCATTAGCGGTAGAACGAATCTCGAAATAGTCGTCTTTATCCGTTCCCGTGACCACGCTATATTTGTTGATGACTCCAAAATAGGTGGCAGCAGTTTCCGCCAATTTCTCTTTTCTGGTCAATAATTTTCGCTTGATTTCAGCAACCGTTTCGTCCCGAACTTCTTCAGGAAAAGCAAGCATGGCTTCATCAATTACCTCCGGAGTTATAGCATTTTGAATGAAACGGGCTTCCTCCAACCATTGGTCCATGGTAGTCTCGGGAAGCAAGGCCATATCCAAAGCAAAGGTGCGTGGGGAAGAATTAAAGCCCCGAACATTACGAATCTCTTCTCCGAACCCTTCAAAAATCCGTAAGCTAGGAACAACCCTCGAAGCCAAACCTACCACTGAACCATCCCCCCAAAGGGAATACGCTTGGTCGCGGTCTCTTGGAATAGGTTTGTACACTATATTTCCATCGCCATCTTCAAATTCTGCCCAACGCCACTGATCTACATGACGGTCCCAATCCCCTACAAGCATATCAAATAACCTGGCTCGGACATAGGTTTGAGCATCCAAACGGTATTTTTCATCTTTTCGAAGCTTCTGTATCAGGTCGTAAGTGCTTTCAATAGCCTTCGTTTTTCCGAAACTCTCTAAGGTATCGTGTCCTTCAGAAACATGCTCTTCAATCATGTACAATCCATCCCCAAACTCTGAGTTAAAACCTCCTAAGGTATTTTGTTTGGGAATGTAAAACAACTTTGGGTTGGTATGGTATAATTCCACTGCATCCGATAGTACTCCTGTGGTAAAAGGAGCATATGGGTGCGCTCCCGTGTAAATATCCAATAAAAGCTCTTGGGTATAAGTTTCATCAAACTCTCCGATGACAAATTGCTCTTGAAAGGCGATGGCTTGTAGGTAGCGTTCCGCACTTTTACGGAGCCCTCGCATTACGAACTGTCTTCCAGATTTATCCTTCAACCTCAAAGAATTCGACTGGTTTCCCCCACCTTTTCGCACCACGGTCAATCCGCCATATAGGGTATCCAAAAGTACGGTTGGGGCTTTTACTTTGGTGGCGTAATACTTCCGATAGCGCTCTCCCCAAAGCCATTTATGGAGGCCTGATTTGTCTATTTCTTCATCTGAATAAATAGAGGCGCTTTTGTAAGCGGGTATTTGCCTTGAATAATTGTTGACGACAGCTTGGGTCTGTTTCGGAAGCACTTCGGTGGAAAACAACGTCTCTTCACCTTCTACTTCCCCAGGAGAAAAATAAGTGACTTTCGAAGAACCATCCGTAAATACTTTTAATATCGCATGCCCCATACGACCCGTAGAAAACTTACTTCCTCGAATCAGTCGAGTGGCACCTTTTTTAGCACCTGAACCACTTACGATTTGCGGAATACCTTCTTCCACATTGTATTGCAACGTATGCTCATGCCCAGATACAAATAGAATACGATTGGAATATTGCGAGAGGGTCACCAATCTCTTTTTCAAATGGGTGTAGAACATGTTTTGCTGGTCTGCAATAGAAGCCCCACTCGTTTTTCGCAAAAGATTGATGAATGACCCAAGGACCGGTAATGGAATTTTACCGCCACTAGGGTATAAATTCTGATGGAAGGAATAGTACCCTCCATGTGAACCGTAAGTGAACATGGGGTTGTGAATCGCAACAAGGATGGTTTTGTCCAGATTTTTTTTGACCAGGCTTTCGAACTCTTCGAAAAAGCGTACCCTATCCTTGATTTCGCAATCATCATTCATGGTAGGGTATTTGTCCCAATCCGTCAAGTACCACTCTGAATCGAGAACGATAACCACAATGTTATCTGAAATATTAATCTTTTCGATTGGGCAGCCATTTCTGGGCTGGAAGACTTTCTTGGAATCCAAAGCCTCTTCGATATAGTCCTGCTGCCGTTTGACTCCTTTGGGACCATCGCTGTACCAATCGTGGTTTCCTGGAATGAATATGGGTTGTCCTTTGAAGTCTTCTAACGTTTTGAGTTGGGCGTCTAGATGGTTTTGAGCCAGTTTATGCTCCTTCTCCTTTTTCGGTGAAGGAAAACCAGCGGGATATATGTTGTCCCCCAAAAAAATCGCCGTACTATTTTCATCGGCTTGGTCCAAGTGTTGCTTGAAGTTCTTTAGCGCTTTGTTCATCCCTCCAACGGGTGATTTTCCAGCGTCACCAATTAGGTAAAACGTATGTTCCACTTCCTTGTTCTGCTCCGGTTGGAGTACAGTAGTTTCCTGGGCATACTTCGCCTCATAGGTCGCGCAACTACTCAACAAAAGGACCAAGACCGTGAGGAGGATTTGGGTATTTCGGCTTGCAAAGGTTGATTTCAAAATTTTGTACTTTGGAGGTTTGAAATAACAGCTATGTCGGAAATCGTAGAAAAAGCCGAGAAATATGTGTCAGACCTTTTACAGGATGAGCTTGATACTAAATTCCTTTATCACAATTTGCGACATACCCAACGTGTAGTTAAAAGTACTAAAGAATTGCTCAATTACTACAATTTGGGTGATACTGAGAACGAAAAGCTGTTGCTCGCCGCTTGGTTCCATGATACGGGGTATACCAAAGGCGTGGAAACCCATGAAAAGAGCAGTTGTGGTGTTGCTCGTGATTTTTTGGACTCGCATCAATATCCTTCTGCACAATCTGATACCATTTGTGATATCATCATGGCCACCGAACGGTTCCATGAGCCGGAAAACCTCAACGAACAAATCATACGGGATGCGGATGCCTCACACTTCGCTCAAAAAAGTTATTGGGAAACCACTGATTTCTTGAAAGAGGAATTGAACTTGCTGGGGTTAAAAGACTTTTCCGCAAAGGAATGGCGTGACGAAAACATCAAGATGTTTCGAAATGAACACCGTTTTTACACAGATTATGCTAAAGAAAATTGGCAGGAGGGCAAGGAAAGAAACTTGAAACAACTGGTCAAGGAGAAAAAGACCGAAAAAGAAATCGCCAAAAAAGAAGCGCTTAAAGCCAAATACAAAAGTGAAAGTCCAGACCGAAGTGTTCAGACATTATATCGGGTTACCTTAAAAAATCACTTGAAGCTAAGTGATATCGCTGATACCAAGGCAAACATCTTGCTTTCGGTTAATGCCATTATCATTTCACTGGTATTGGCCAACCTTATCCCAAAACTGGATAATCCTTCAAATACCTACTTGATTTATCCTACCCTGATTTTTATTGTTTTTAGCGTGGTATCCATGGTGCTTTCCATTTTGGCTACGCGCCCCAATGTAACCAGTGGCAAATTCACCAAACAGGACGTGAAAGACAAAAAAGTGAACTTGCTTTTTTTTGGAAACTTCCATAAAATGGAATTGCCTGAATACGAATGGGCCCTTCAAGAGTTGGTCAAAGACAAAGAATATGTATACTCCTCTCTCACCAAAGACCTTTACTTTTTAGGCTTGGTGCTTGACAAAAAGTATAAAATACTGAGACTTACCTACAACATTTTCATGGTAGGCATGATTGTTTCCGTAATCGCTTTTGGAATTGCGTTCCGCTTTTTTGGTCCCGACCGAATGACGTTTTGATTACTTCAATTCCGCCATTAAATCCTCGTAGGTGTAGGTACGCTCCTTTTTCTTGTCTTTCGTGTACAAAATCTCGACACGAATGGCCTTCAGTCCTGTTACACCCTGTAAACCTTCTAGCTCAACGATTTCAATATTGTTGGTGAAATAGCCTTTGGCTTTCAAGAACGTGATGTAACGCAAATACTCCTTTTCGTCCTTTCGTTGGGAATATACAATGGCAAGCTTTCCTTTTTGGGTTAAACGTTCATTGGTTCCTTTAATGTAGGATTTGTCGATACGCTTTTTGATGATTTCGTAGCGAGCATTATAAGTGCCATCGACATCAAATCGTTTTTCATCCATTCTAAAACGAATTCCCAAAGAGGTACTATACACCAAAATCAATGAAGCTACATCCAATTTCACGGGAAGCTTTGGCTTTAGCGCGTAGTATTTGTTTTCCATATCGCACATCACCTGCAGTTGCCACAATCGCAAATTGCTCAAATACAGTGGGTCAAAAGCAAGGTCTTGTGAAATGGAAGAACCAATGTACATGTTGTGCTCTACCCCATCCGTTTTGTACCGTTCAAAGTAGTGCGGAAACATTTCTTGCGCCTCAAGCTGTTTTTTGTCCAAAACGGTCGCAAGTTCCATATTCGCCTCCATAACACTTTCGTCATAGTTACGTCGATGGTCATAATACGACTCTGTTTTAGAATCGATTTGGCTCTCATAACGCTCGATAGCTTTGTGCATATTTTTGTCCAAAGCTTTCAAGTGCTTAAATACAGGATTGATTTCATCCTTGACAAAGTCATATACCGCCTGCTCCGTTTGGGTAAACAAGGCCTCTTTGACTTCATTGAGATAATTGTCCACACGGAACATCAATTCGTCATAAATCGGAAGCTTGAACGTATCGAAGGCCGATTGTAACACGTCTTTAATTTCAGAAAGCTGAATCATCAAATCGCGCTGTATCGATAGGTTTCGTTGTTTTGCTGATTCCCGAATGTCAACTTGACCATATAGCGGGTAAACATCCTTGAAGACAATCTCTTTGAACTGGGGTTGTTGCCCAGAGAGTTCATCGGCCATAAACCGCTTAGCCTCTTCTTGGAATTTCCAGTACACCGAGGAATGTACAGTCGTACACTCATGTTGTATGATGGCGTCAATGAGGTTTTCCTCCTCTTCAATAGAGCGGAGCACCGCAGAAACGATGAATGGCATAACATCTTCCAACTTGTTGGCGTTGGCCCCATTGAGTTCGTTGCCCTTGGTAGAGACCAGTTCCAAAACTCCGAGAAGATTTCCATCTTCAGCTATTGGCGCGAGAATCACACTCTTGATGCCTTGCTCCTTTAGGTTTTTGTAGGGTTGGGCCCCATTTGACTTTTCGTAGTACTTATCGATGTTCGATATGGTGAAATAGGTATTATCCTCCAACAAACTGGTGTAAGAACCGTCACAAAGTACCCTATCGCAAGATTCCATTTCGCTACCTTTTAAAATGTAGCTTTCAATTCCCTTTCCATAAATCTTTAGGAAACGGTCTGTGTGTATGTCATAGCCTGTAAAACCGACTTTGATGTTTTGAAGGTTGAATAAAGAGCGGAAGGTTTCTTGAAAACTATCCATGAAGTTTTCACTACCGCGCTTATTGCTTCCAATGAGGGTGGATTTGATTTCCGAAATGGAATGCTCTGCGGTAACATCAAACATATTGCACACCACAAAACCTTTTGAAATAAAGCTATTTGGCGGAATCTTTTCCTTCCAAAGTTCAATATCCTCAAAGTTCTCCAGTAGTTCGTCAACATCTTCTTGGGTCAACTCCTTGGAATTTTCGGTAGGATGAATCTCCATGAAATCCACATTGTACAGAATGCGATAGTGTCGCATGATGCCGTTCGCATCTGGAATGTCATAAAAGAACGGCCGCTTGAAATCTATACTAAAACCATAGTGGAAAGCAAGTACTACGGTACATTTCATAATGTAATTGATGTCCATCGGAAGATTTCGAATCGATAGTTCGTAGTCTTCACCGGCATCTTTCAAAATGTTCTGAAAACGTTCAGAAGAATTGAAAACCAAGTTCTCAAATGGCACAGAAGCCGTTTTAATTTCGTTCTGGGTCAAAACGGATGAGAACGTATCCGCCAAAATAATGCGAATGACGTCTTTGTGTTTTTCCAAAAGGCTAATATCAGCAAAACCTTCCCTCAATTCGGGAAAAGGTTTCTGAGCATCCAAAACATATTTCGCCCGGTGCGCCAAATTCGGGTCGTCGCTGTTCAACTGCCCATCGTAATGTTCCAATAGCTTATTGAAACTTACTAACTGCACCATTGGACTTTCGAGGTTGGTGTCCTGTTTCATATCAGTTTTAGTCGTAGAAGTGAGAGTAAAGTTACAAAAAGCAGGGTTTAAGCTGTGTTAACAGAATCTTTATGGATTTGGAGGCATTTTTTGGATATTTAGTGAAATTTGTTTCATGTCCTCATTCAAACGCCTAGACCGAGCCTACCGCAACGCCAAAACCATAGCGTTTGATGATACTTCCAAGTTTATTATTTTCAGCGATTGTCATCGTGGGGATAACAGCTTTGCCGATGATTTTGCAAACAATCGCAACATTTATTTCCACGCTTTAAGCCACTACCACCGAAATGGTTTTCAATATTGCGAGTTGGGTGATGGCGACGAGCTTTGGGAAAATTTGGGCTTTTCATCCATCTTCGAAGCGCATAAAAATGTCTTCCAGCTCTTACGGCAATATCATTTGGAAAAACGCCTACACATGGTCTGGGGTAATCATGACATGGTGTATCGGGACCCCAATTATGTCAACAAACACCTATCCAAATACTTTGAACCGATTGATGGTGAAGACAAAGCCTTGTTTGAAGGGATTACCTACCACGAAGCGCTGGTATTAAAGCACAACGAAACGGGGCAAGAGATATTTTGCGCCCACGGTCATCAAGCCGATTGGTGGAACTATGTTTGCTGGCGTATCGGCCGTTTTCTGGTCAGGATACTTTGGAAACCACTTCAAATTGTAGGTATTGCCGACCCTACCAGTCCTGCCAAGAATTACAAGGAACTCATCCGTATTGAAAAGCGCATCAAACGTTGGATTCTGTCGAAAGATTTATTGTTGACCATCGCTGGACACACCCACCGACCACGTTTTCCTGACCCGGGACAAATTCCTTTTTTCAATGATGGTAGTTGTGTGCATCCACGGAGCATCACGGGCATCGAAATTGAAAACGGGAAGATTTCCTTAATCAAATGGCAAATATCAACGAAGAACGACGGTACATTACAAATCGTTCGTGTGCTTTTAGAGGGGCCTGAAAAACTTTTGGATTATCAGGAAAACTAATGGAGGAGCAAGTACAACACATTCTCAATCAGATTCCTTTGCGGCATGACTGGGCCTCTTACCTGACTTTTCTGGGCATTTTTCAAGGTTTCTTTCTCAGCGGAATCCTGTTTTTGCGCGCTAAAAGCAATAGTGCGCTTTACTTCCTGGCATGGACGTTTTTAGTGCAGAGTTTAATTTTCCTTGACAACTTTTCATGCTATACCGGGTTGATGAAGTATGCCATTTATTTGAATGATTCCAGTGAACCCTTGGTATTGTTGATTGGGCCCCTGTTTTATTTTTTCGTGTATCAATTGCTTCGAAGAAAGTCGATTCCTATAAAGCAAAAAGCGATACATTTTCTAGTCCCATTGCTATATGCGATTTCCCAAATACCCTTTTACCTCGCTCCGTTATCTGTCAAAGTAAATGCTTATTTGGGAGCCTATTTCCGGAATATGGAAAGAGCCACTGTTCCCGAATCTATGGATTATACCTATCACATCTTTAAAGATAGGTTTCATCTTATGGTACTTGCGAGTTTCTTAACCTATACCATTTTCTGTGGGGTTTTGGTCTGGAAAGAACGGAAACGTATTTTGGCCTACCCCGCCAACAAGAAGAAGGCCAAATATCAATTTACCCGAAACTCCGTGCTCATTCTGCTCATGCTTTTTGTTTTGGTGTTCACGGTTTTCTATCGTTTTGAAGATGACGCCGGGGACCATTACATCTCTCTTTTCAATACCCTTATCACTTTCTCAGCAACTGCTTTGATTTTGATTGAATCTCGTTTTTTTGAAAAATCATGGGTAGCCGACAAATACGAAACGCTGAAAGGAGAAAGTCTGTCTTTTGCGCGAATTGAGGAGGCTGTATCGCAAAACGCCTACTTTCTAAAAGAAAAAGCTAGCCTGAAAGACCTTGCGGAAACCTTAGGCACATCACCCAACTTACTCTCCAAGACCATCAATTTGGAAACTGGAGGTCGATTCAACGATTACATCAACCAAAAAAGGGTAGAAACCTTAAAATCTCGCTTGTTGGCCTCTGAGTATGCGCATTTGACGATTGAGGCTATTGGAGAGACGGTTGGATTTTCTTCAAAATCAACCCTTTACGAAGCTTTTAAAAAATATACAGGTCATTCTCCTGCGGCTTTTGTTAAGCTTCACAGCACAAATAAATCTTCCTAATACCTCCGATATTGTAATTCCGGACGGCTTCGGGCTCCAATTTTTTGGACCACCCTGTCAAAGTCAAATAATTTGGTCGAAAATTCATTCATCATGGAAACAAAAATTCGACGTTATGATTTGGACTGGCTTAGGGTCATTGTATTTGGACTCTTGATTTTTTACCACGTAGGGATGTTCTTCGTTCCCTGGGGATGGCACATCAAAAACAATGTGATTTACGAGTGGCTGCGTTGGCCGATGATATTCTTAAACCAATGGCGACTCCCTATACTTTTTGTGATTTCTGGCATGGGAACTTACTATGCGCTAGGTAGTCGAAGTCTTGGTCGCTTTATTGGGGAACGTTATCTCCGGTTAGCCATTCCATTATTGGTCGGTATGTTGCTCATCGTACCTCCACAAGTGTATTTCGAACGCTTGGCGGATGGAGACTTTAACGGGTCGTATTTTGAATTCTATACCACGGTTGCCTTTCAAGGAATCTACCCCGAAGGAAACTTCAGTTGGCACCACCTTTGGTTTCTACCTTACCTGTTTTTGTTCTCGTTGGTACTTGCTCCGATTTTTATACAGCTCCGGAAACCTGGAAATCGTTTTGTGAAGCGTATCAAGACAATTATCGCAAAAGCGCTAGGCCTCTACATTTTCATTATCCCAATCTATTTGATTGAGGTTTTTATTGAGCCTTTTTTTCCGGTACACCATGCTTTGGTGGGTGACTGGTATGCCATTGCTTATTATCTGGTCCTTTTCTTTTCTGGTTTTTTGCTTATCAGTTCCGAAGATACCTTTTGGAAGAGCTTGGAAAACATCAAAAGCAAAGCATTGGGTATTGGAGCCTTATCGTTTACAGCGCTTACCATTATTTGGCTGTTTTTTGAAGATGGTTTAGTGATTCACCTGACGGAAGCTTTCTTCAAAATGACCAACCTCTGGTCTTGGATACTGGTTTTATTCGGATACGCTGCCCGATACCTCAATCGCCCTAGTAACACCATTGCGTACGCCAACCGGGCGGTGTACCCGTTTTACATTTTACACCAAACCATTACCGTAGCACTAGCGTACTATCTTATGGATTTGTCATGGGGACTATTACCGAAGGCCACCCTGCTTGTTTTGGGCACTTTTGGCATCAGTTGGTTATTGTACCATTTTGTGATTTTGCCACTGTTTATCCTGCACCCTCTTTTTGGGTTGAAAAAAAAGAAGGCCCACTAAGTTGTGGGCCTCTTTTGTTTAAAAGAAATAGGATAGTCCGAACAACAGATTCGCGCTGTTGAAGTCAAAACTAAAATCTCGATTTTCAGCTGTTGTGCCATTACTGTCTTCTCTATCCAAAGCCCTATAGCCAAGTAGTCCAATAGAAGTTTCAAAAGCAAGGTTTTTAGCCGGAAAAAACAGGACACCAGGGCGCAGATTTACAAAGACACCATCTTGTTCAGAGGTAAACCTATCCGATTCAAAGTCAATGTTTTCTGACCATGACTTTAAGATACCGACCTCACCTTGTGCAAAAAAGGCAAGATTCTTATTGATAGCAAAATACCGTCGAACATAAGGCGCTAATGAAAGACTTTCAGACTTTACTTCACCATTGGAAACCACTCCATCCGAGGTTACACTTTCATTTTCACCTTTTTGCAAAAAATACTCCGAAACCAAGCCAATAGTCCAGTTATCGCTAAAGGCGTAGCCAATTCTGGGAGAAAACGTAAAATTTCTCCGATCCAGGTTGCTATTAAAGTCATCTGAAAAGTTAGTATCCGACGTGTTGTTGAAAAACGAAACATTACCACCCAAAATCCATGTTCCTTTGGGGATGGTTAAGCGGTCATCATCTTGCGCTTGTGCCATGGTCATTACCATAGTTAGCATTAAGGTTGCCAGTAAAAATTTTCTCATTTTGATTTTGATTTAAAGGTTAAGTCATTTCAGCATCAAGCATCATTCCCATCTGTTCTATCAAATTCTGTTTGTGATGATTTTAACGACACCCTAGTTTGTTCATCGATTTAACGTGATTTTATTAACAAACTGGCAGGGTATTTGCTACCTTTAGGAGACTGATGTTAATACTCAGGCTATGAAAAAGTGGATTGTTTTTGGATGTATAGGTTGTTTGGGTTTTGCCACGCTTTGGGCACAAGGAGATATTCCAACCACACAGCCTTTAAAGATTGGAGACCGCAATAACCTTGACATTACTACGTCCAACCAAGGTTCTCTTCTACGTATGCCTTCGGTAATTGACAATAATTTGATTTCAAAGGAAAAACCGGGTGTAAAAATGCTTCCAGACCAAGAGCTGGTGCAAGCTGGGCATGATTTGAAAATTGACCCCAAAGTGGGTGAAAAAGAAAAGAAAGGTTCAAAAGAGCATTTCGGAGATCAATATTTAGGAGACGTAAAGACCAATGCCAAGTTTGTTGGAATTGTGTGTCGTGACCATGAATATGTAGACGGGGATCGCGTGAAGATTTCCTTGAATGGTGTGGTGGTAGAACCTAATATTTTACTTACCGGTGGTTTTAAAGGCATCAACATAGACCTTATTAAAGGATTCAACCGTTTGGATTTCGAAGCCCTCAACCAAGGGACATCAGGGCCAAATACGGCGCAAGTCGTAGTCACCGATGATAAAGGCGAAGTGATTCACAATAACCGTTGGAACCTGTCCACTGGCTCGGTTGCGAGTTTGATTGTAGTTAAGGATGGTGATGAAGAAGCTTCAGAATAGTTTCTACTCTCCTGGTTGGTACATGCGCTTTGCCCTTTTCAAAACATCTTCTTTGTAATAAGCAGCTTCTTTCCATTTTTGGGTAGCATATAATTCGGTTTGGTCATCAAAGTAAGGTGATGTAGGGTCCCCACTCTGTCCTCCAGCGAGAATGGTCTTTGCTTTCACTTTTTCACCAAATTCCACTACAGCAGCAAAACTATTGCCTCGGGTCCCATAGATTTTTTTGGTGTTATTGTCGTAACGCGCTCCATAAGCGGCCAAAGCACCCCAGCTTCCACTGGCGAATCCAATCGGAACGCTGGGCTTATCATCGTCAAATGCTTGTCGGATATCTCCATTTAAGCGTTGGTAACGGTTCACTTCACCCCAAGGCATTCGCCAAGTGCCAAATTTCTCTTCTAGCTCAAGAACTACGGTGGAAAAGAGGTTTACCATTTCCTCATCCGAAGCATAGCGCTCAAAATAGGTGAAAGCCTCCATCAAACTCGGACGTTTTTCCAGATTTAACGACCGGATGTGCAACCAACATTCCGTTCCAAAATAATGGGCCAAGGTCATCGCCACCGAAGATTCAGAGGTTTTGAAATCCCAATCTTCCAGTAGTGAAATCGCCTGAGCTAGCTTTTCATCTGGTTCATTTTGATGTGCTTTGAACAACTTAGGCAACAACACCTCAAAAGCGGGCAAATAAGGGTCATGTCCCAACGCAATCAAACCATCTAAAGTGAAATCTTTTTTGTCTTTCAGTAAGTCAATGGCATGTACGCCTCGAAAATTCTCTTGGTCCCGAGACATGTATTTCGGATACGCCCCACGTTTTGGGCTAAATTCCAATGCGGCTGTATATGGAGTAGAATTACAGTTTTGAATCCAACCGTTATCAGGATTTAGAATCAAAATATTTTCGTCTACCGTATGCAAACCTTTCCAATCTGTTGCGGGATTGCTTCCATCCACGGATTGTGTAAAATCAAAAATAGTGTCACGAACCGGAATAAAATTTCCATGGAAATACGCAATATTCCCTTCGGCATCCGCGTAAACGGTATTGTTGGATGAGTTGGTCCGGATATCCATCATTTTCCGAAAGCCCTTATATCCCGATTGCTTGGTTCGTATATAGGATTGCTCTAAGGCCTTCATGGGCTCCCACATCATTGCGGTGGCTACCCAATTGTCTCCCTCTTGATACGTTACCGGTCCGTGATGGGTGTGATAGGTAGGAAATGCTTTTTCTAAAAAAACATCTCCACTTTTGAACCTTATTCTTACCGTATCTGTTTTTACTTTTCGAAGTTCATCACCATATTGGTAATACAACCCGTCTTCTTTTTCAATAATGGTCTCTCGATATTCATCCAAAACATCAGTATAGGTGGAAGTATGCATCCAACCCGTTTTTTCATTGAATCCTTGATATACGAAAAACTGACCCCAGGTGACCGCACCATAGGCATTTAAGCCTTCTTCGCTAACTACGTGAACCTCTCCCCTAAAATAAAATGAGGTGTGGGGATTGATAAGCAATAAGGGATTTCCAGATTGGGTCAATTCCCCTGAAATCGCAAGCCCGTTCGAGCCTTGGGGTTCGGGAATTTTAGTGTCTTCCGGTTCCGCAACTAGAATACTACCATTGTAAAAGGACTTTATCCGACTTGTTGAAACGCGTTCAATATCACCACCTATACTTCCCTCACTAAAATAAAAAGGCATCCAAGGTTCAAAATGTGTGAGCAGTTTGGGTTTTACCTCAGGATGAGTATATAAATAATAGTTGATGCCATCCGCAAAAGCGTCACAAAGTACCTTTAACCATTGAGGACTGTTCTCATACTCCGCTATCGCTTCTGCTTTAGTCATGAAAAGTCTAGCGCGAAGATCACTGTACAATGCCCCTTCCCCTTCTACCTCAGCCAAACGACCAATGGCCCAAATATAGTTCCGCTCGACTCTATTGAAATCGTCTTCACATTGCGCATACAGTAATCCAAAAACGGCATCAGCATCCGTTTTTCCATAAATATGAGGTACTCCGAAATCATCCCGAATAATCGTGACATTTTCGGCTTGGGTCTCCCATCGTGTTACTTCGGTGTTTTGACCCACCGCAAAAACACACCATCCAAATACTAAAAAGAAAATCCTTAAACGCATGAAAACCCATTTGAATATGCCTTGAAGATAACAAGAAAAAAATGGAAGAATGAAGGTACTTACAAGGTTTTACAACCCTAAAATTTGGACTACCTTGCAGTGCTTTTTACGTTGAAATATGTCGAAGAATAAAGTAAGTATCCTCAAGGCTTTTAAAACGATCATTTGGCCCAGACGCAAACTGGTAATGATAGGGCTTTTGTTGATTGCGATAAGCAAGACAGCTAGCTTTGTAGCCCCTATTGCCTCCAAATATCTTATTGATGATGTAATTGTCAAAAAGGATTTTACCATGCTCAAATATTTGGTGGCGGGAGTGATGTTGGCCATCTTGGTGCAAGCCATAACTTCTTTCTTGCTCACTCGAATCGTGAGCGTACAAGCCCAATTTTTAATCTCCGAACTCCGGGCGCAAGTTCAAAAAAAGGTGTTGGCGCTTCCTATTAGTTTTTTTGATAATACTAAAGCAGGTGCATTGGTATCTCGAATCATGTCTGATGTTGAGGGCGTGCGAAACTTAATCGGAACGGGATTAGTACAATTAGTGGGAGGCACCATTACCGCCATCGTTTCTTTGATTCTTCTTTTGGATATTAGTGTCCCCATGACCTTGATTACGTTCATTCCACTAATCATATTTGCCGTAATCGCGCTAAAAGCCTTTAAAATTATTCGACCAATCTTTCGAAACAGGGGAAAAATAAACGCAGAGGTCAAAGGAAGGTTGACGGAAACCCTAGGGGGCATTCGCGTCATAAAAGGATTCAATGCCGAAAAACAGGAAGAGGCTGTTTTTGAAATTGGCGTTGACCGCTTGTACCAAAACGTAAAGAAGAGCCTGACGACTACGGCATTCATGTCCAGTTCCTCGACTTTTTTGTTGGGGGTTGCCACGACCAGCGTTATGGGTTTTGGCGGGTATCAAATCATAGAACGCAGTTTGACTATAGGAGAATTCGTACAGTTTACCATTTTATTGGGACTGATGATTGCTCCCATCGTACAAATGAGCAATGTGGGAAGTCAACTCACTGAAGCGTTGGCTGGTCTAGACCGAACCGAAGAACTCATGAACGAAACCACAGAGGCTGAGGCTACGGAACGAACCATTCAACTTCAAGGGATAAAAGGAGATATTGCCTTTCACAATGTTTCCTTTGCCTACAAAGAGGACGAAACCGTATTGCACGATATCAATTTTGAAGCAAAGCGTGGTCAAGTTATCGCTTTGGTAGGAAGTTCTGGTTCGGGTAAATCAACCATTGCTGGATTAGCAGCAAGCTTTTTGGTCCCAGAATCAGGAAAAGTTACTATCGATGGTATGGATATGGCCAAAGTTGACCTCAACAGTTTCCGACAACATTTGGGGGTGGTTTTACAAGATGATTTCTTATTTGAAGGAACGATTCGAGAAAACATCCTGTTTCCAAAACCGAATGCTACGGAAGAAGAACTGGTCAATGCGGTCAATACCGCCTATGTGAATGAATTTACTGACCGATTTGAAGAAGGATTGGATACCCTTATCGGAGAACGCGGTGTGAAACTTTCAGGGGGGCAACGCCAACGAATCGCTATTGCACGCGCTGTTTTGGCGGACCCTAAAATTCTTATTCTGGATGAAGCTACCTCAAGCTTGGATACAGAATCCGAGGCGCTAATTCAAAAAAGTTTGGTAGAACTTACCAAGGGAAGAACCACTTTTGTCATCGCCCACAGGCTGAGCACGATTCGCAAAGCGGACTGTATTCTAGTGATTGAAAACGGGAAAATTATCGAAAAGGGCACGCACAATGACCTGATTGCTTCCGAAGGACGGTACTACAACCTATTTACGTATCAGGCGAGAATTTAAAGCTCTTCCGGCGCCAATTCTACCTCCAAGCCTTCAAGCTCTGGGGTAATATGGATTTGACATCCTAACCTGGAGTTATCTTCTACGTTGAAAGCCTCGGCTAGCATTGCTTCTTCGTCATCAGATTTTTCAGGCAAATCATGTTCAGACTGCACGTAGCACTGGCACGAGGCGCACATGGCCATTCCCCCGCAAATTCCGATGGTACCTTCTGGAGCTAGCTCATATGACCGAACCACTTCCATGAGGTTCATGTTCATATCTGTAGGCGCGTCTACTTCATGAAGCACACCTTCTCTGTCTTTGATTTTGATTTTTACATCGGACATGTCCTACTAGCTAAATTGGACGTTACAGTTAAATAATTTGAGAAGGACAACAGCAGGAATGCTGCTATCCGCTTGTAGCATTTTGAATTTGATATAAACTCCTAGCTTACGTTAACAACCTCCTCGATTTGGGGAGCATACTTTTTAATCGTCATTTCTACTCCGCTTTTCAAGGTCATTTGATTCACACTGCATCCAATGCAGTTGCCCTCCAAACGTACCTTTACTGAGCTATCGTTGTCAATGGAAATCAACGATATATCTCCGCCATCGCTTTGCAGAAAGGGTCGTATTTCATCTAAAGCCTTTTCAACGTTGTTTCGAATTTCCTCTGATGTCATTTTACTTCTTGTTTACAGCGGCACATCCGGCCATTGTGGTAATTTTTATTGCCTCGGTGGGCGGTAAATCGGTATTCCGTCTTACCAATTCCTGCACCACGTTTTTGGTAATGGTTTCAAAAGCAGTCTGAACGGGAGTTGCTGTTTGCATGGCAGCGGGGCGTCCCACATCTCCTGCTTCGCGAATGCTTTGTACTAAAGGTAACTCGCCCAAAAATGGCACCTCTAGGTCCTCTGCAAGGTTTTTCGCACCATCTTGGCCAAAGATATAATATTTGTTGTTAGGCAATTCCTCAGGAGTAAAATGCGCCATATTCTCGATAATTCCTAAAACCGGAACGTTAATTGCCTCTTGCTGGAACATAGCGACACCCTTTCGCGCATCAGCCAAGGCAATTTCTTGAGGCGTACTAACAACCACTGCACCCGTTACCGGTAGTGATTGCATGATGCTCAAATGGATATCGCCCGTACCAGGAGGCAAATCCAAAATCATAAAGTCAAGTTCCCCCCAATGCGCGTCAAAAATCATTTGATTTAGTGCTTTGGAAGCCATGGGCCCTCTCCAGATAACCGCCTGATTGGGTTGGGTAAAAAAACCAATGGACAGTAATTTCACGCCATAGTTTTCAACAGGTTTCATTTTCGCCTTCCCATCCACATCCACTGATAAAGGACGTTCTGTAGCCACATCAAACATAATAGGCATGGAAGGACCGTAAATATCCGTATCCAACAAACCCACCTTAAAGCCCATTTGGGCTAGGGTCACTGCTAGATTAGCGGTAACCGTAGACTTTCCTACGCCTCCTTTTCCAGAAGCGACCGCAATGATGTTTTGGATTCCCGGAATAGGCTTTCCTTTAATGGTATTCACCTTGGGCTTGGCAGGAGCATCAACCTTTAGGTTAACCTTGATTTTAGCTTTGGCATATACTTCTTGATGTATGATTTTGAGAATCTCAACCTCAGTTTTTTTCCGGGCTTGCAAGCTCGGATTTTTGATGGTCAAATCCACCTCAACCTCATCTCCAAATACCTGTACATTGGTCACCGCACCACTCTCTACCATGTTTTGGCCTTCTCCCGGAACCGTAATCTTTTCCAATGCTTTTAAAACATCGTTTTTGCTCAGCTTCATGAATTTCTTTTTGTTGCTGTCGTCTTTACTTAAAAAGTCTTACAAAGATACGGCAAGTGCCACAGAGTAAAGACCTTGGCGATTGAAAAAGAAGATACCCTAATCAGCTTGAATTATGGTAGAAGAAGCTGTATTTGCTAATCCATCGAAGGAAGTTCCTTTACAGGGTCCCAAAAGTGTTCTTGAAAGTTGATAATTTGATTGTCCTGTACTTCAATACCTTCATTTTCCAGCAACTGTTGCATGAGATTGGTTCCGTCAAAGTGGTGCTTTCCAGTAAGGACCCCAACGCGATTGACCACACGGTGTGCTGGGACATCTTTGCCTACAGAATTGTTCATGGCCCACCCGACCATCCGCGCACTTCGTGCTGCACCCAGGTATTTGGCAATGGCCCCATAACTCGTTACCCGGCCATAGGGAATCTGTTGGGCAACCTGATATACTTTATCAAAAAAATTCTCTTCAGCCATCAGCGATACAATATTCGAATCAAGGTAATGATAACCAACAGGACCATCAATGCGCCCAAGATATAATTGGAATTCTTCGAAAACCGATTTGATTTGGTTTCCAACTTATTGAAGTAAAATGTATATAAATAAAGGACGGAAAAGGTTCCCATCCCGGCAGCAAAAACAAAGGTGACGATGTCTGCAGTTTCAAACTTAATCCATCCCGCTTCGTTCCACATGGCATTGAGTCCACTGTAATACGGAATAGTCAACAGGTTGAGGGCGTCTAAAAGCATCCCCCGGAAATAGCTATTCTTTTTACTGACCCGTACTTCTGCTTTTGGGGTTGTATTCTTACGATTGGCCACTACAAAGAAGTAAACCGCAAAAAAGCCAAAAACCCCTAAAGCAATTTTCAGCAAAATGTCAATAACCTCCGGATTATTGTACAAAAACTTGGAAATCCAAACCGCGACATACGCTTGTAGCATAATCATCGTGGATACACCCAAACTGAAAACCACACCATTCAATTTCCCCTTTTCAACACTGGTTTTTGCCGCATTCATATTTAGCAATCCAGGAGGAACCGTGGCCATAAAGGCCGCAGAAAACGTGGCAAAAAATAGGATAAGTATGTGAATCATTGGTTAGTGCAATCTAAACTGCACGTAGGTTATTGGTTTTCCTTCTTCAAGGTAACGTTTTTCATAAAAAGTTTGAATGTCCAATACTTCGCTTGGGCTTCCTTCATTGCGATACACATCATGGTTGGCATAGATGATTTCGTGTCCTAGCCCGTGAAGAAGGCCCAAGGTATATCCATGCATAAATTCGCTATCGGTTTTGAGGTGTACCACGCCTTTTGGCACTAAAATTTGCTTGTATTTTTCAAGAAATTCATGATTTGTCAAACGATGTTTGGTACGCTTATATTTGATTTGCGGGTCCGGAAACGTTATCCAGATTTCATGCACTTCGTTTTGGGCAAACAGTTGGTCAACTAGCTCGACTTGCGTTCTTAGAAAAGCTACTTGGGAAAGGTTCATTTCCAAAGCCGACTTCGCTCCTCTCCAAAAACGAGCCCCTTTAATATCGATTCCGATATAGTTTTTGTCAGGAAATTTTTGGGCCAAACCTACGGTGTATTCACCCTTGCCACAACCTAACTCCAGCACTATGGGACGGTCATTCCCGAAATATTCGCTCCAACGGCCCTTCCACTCAAATCCATCCAGAATTTCTTCTCGTTTGGGTTGGATAACGTTGGAAAAACCTTCGTTTTCCTTGAAGCGTTTTAGTTTGTTTTTACTGCCCATAGCTGCACTTAGCCATTGAAAATTTAATCTTTTGGCAAAACTAAGGAAATACAAAAGCAATCTTTAGAGTGTTTCTTGCAAGAATGCAAAATTCCAAAAGAATTCTGGTAGCTCCCTTAAATTGGGGACTGGGACATGCCACCCGTTGCATTCCCATTATAAATGCTTTGTTGGAAAGTGGCCATCAGCCCTTTATAGCTTCGGATGGCGTAGCCCTTGCCTTGTTGCAAAAAGAGTTTCCTGACCTCCCCGCTTTTGAACTGTCGTCTTACAAAATCAAGTATGCTGAAAAAGGACGAAACTTCAAGGTAAAAATGATTTGGGATTCTCCGAAGGTGGTCAAAGCTATGCGCGCCGAGAAGAAGGAAATCAAAAAACTGATTAAAAAATATGCATTGGATGGCATCATTTCAGACAACCGTTTAGGTGTCTATTCCAAGAAAATCCCCTGTGTTTTTATCACCCATCAATTGAACGTACTCTCTGGAAATACCACCTGGATGAGTTCCAAAGCGCATCAAAAAATCATCAAAAAGTTTGATGCCTGCTGGGTTCCTGATGTGGAAGGTAAACCCAACCTTACGGGAAAGTTGGGCCATTTGAAAAAAACCAAGTTGCACATTGCTTATTTAGGTCCGCTAAGTCGATTCAAAAAAAGGAATAATCCTTTGAAATATGATTTGATGGTGTTGCTGTCCGGTCCTGAACCGCAACGGACATTTTTGGAGGAAAAATTACTGGAAGAACTGAAGCAATTTGAAGGAAAGGTTCTTTTCGTGAAGGGTAAAATTGAAGCGGAACAGACCTGCTCAGAGATTCCATTGGCCACAGGACAAATGACCGTCTACAACTTTATGCAATCCCAAACTTTGGAGGAAGCCCTAAACAGCAGTGCACAGGTGCTTTGTCGGTCGGGCTATACCACTGTAATGGATTTGGCGAAATTGGAAAAGAAAGCCTTTTTCATTCCAACCCCAGGACAATATGAACAAGAATATTTGGCCAAACGGTTGCAGAAACAAGATTTGGTGCCATTTTGCAAGCAAGAAGATTTCACTTTATCCGAATTGAAACGCATACCCAAATTCAAAGGGCTGGATGCATTCGAAATGCAAACGGATTATGATGCGTTGTTTGAGGTTTTTTCCAAGGTAAAAGAAAACTCAGAACCCACTTCCGCCTCACTTTCCACATAAATCTTTTCATCATGGGCTTCGATAATGTGCTTCACAATGGAAAGTCCCAAACCAGAGCCCCCTTCCTTGCGACTTCCACTTTGGTCTACCCTGTAAAAGCGTTCAAAAAGACGTGGAATATGTTTCTTGGGAATACCTTCACCGTTATCTGTAACCCGGATGATCACCTTGTTTTTGATAAGGTTTTCGACACTTACCTCAGTAGTCCCTTTGGGGTATCCATATTTGATAGAGTTCACCAATAGGTTACTGACCACCTGCTGTATCTTTTCCCTATCAGCATTTACCCAAATTGGGGTATTATACTCCATATCAAAGGTCAAGGAAATCTCCTTTTCTGCGGCTTTCATCTCAAGTAGGTCAAAAACGTTTTGAACGAGCTCGATGATATCAAAGATTTCCCGTTCCAATTTTAGGCCTCCCACTTCCAATTTGGTAATTAAGTCCAAATCACGAACTATATAGATTAATCGCTCGACCCCTTTATTGGCTCGGGCCAGATACTTATCACGAACCTTTTTGTCGTTTATGGCACCATCCAATAAGGTGAGAATGTACCCCTGGACCGTAAACAGAGGGGTTTTCAGTTCATGGGATACGTTACCCAAAAAATCCTTTCGGTATTCCTCCCGGATTTTTAGTGTATCTATCTCAATCTTTTTGTCCTCAGCAAATTTTTCAATCTCCTGCGTCAAGGTTTTCATGTCAGTGGTTACAGGTTTGGACGAGAAGGTGGAAGACTCCAGTAACGAAACATCATCATAAATCTTTTTGATACGTCGGTAAATGAAACGCTCAACCCGGGTTTGGATGATTAAAAAGGAGATAATGAAACAAATCGGAGCATAAATGAGCAGAAAGGGCCAATTCCAATGCTCCATAACCGCCATGGAAACGATTAGTAAACCACTTAAAGCGATGGTAATCAGCAAAGAAGAACGTAAGGCAAACTTATATGACTTCCGGGTTTGTATCGCCATTAAAGGACAAACTTATAGCCCACCCCTTTTACGGTCTTGAAATGATGGTCGCCAATTTTTTCACGTAGTTTTCGAATGTGGACGTCGATAGTCCTACCACCTACCACCACTTCGTTGCCCCAAACCTTATCTAGAATCACTTCTCTTTTGAAGACTTTGCTAGGTTTTGAAGTCAACAAGGAAAGTAGTTCGAATTCCTTTCTGGGTAAGATGATTTCTTTGCCGTCGTTGACAATTTTATATTCCTCGCGATTGATAACGATGTTACCTACTTTCACAATATCTTCAACCTCAACCTTATCTTCTTTCAAACGTCGCAACAAGGCTTTTACCTTGCTTACCAAAACCTTTGGTTTAATGGGTTTGGTAATGTAGTCATCCGCGCCGGCATCAAATCCAGCCACTTGTGAATAATCCTCTCCGCGCGCCGTTAAAAACGTAATAATGGTATTTTCTAGTCCGGGGGTATTTCTCAAGATTACGCAAGCTTCAATACCGTCCATCTCGGGCATCATCACATCCAAAATAATAAGGTGTGGATGTTTTTTTTTCGCCTTGGCCACCCCTTCAGCACCATTCTTGGCGGTAAACACTTCGTATCCTTCACTAGTGAGATTATAACTCACGATTTCCAAGATATCTGGCTCATCATCCACTAACAGAATTCTGATGTCTTTCGTTTTCATAGGATGGCTGATTTAGCATTAATCTTCCAAATGTAAATATAATACGATAACCCGATAAGCGCTTAACATTGATTTAATGTGATAACCTTATTGTAACACTTTTCAAATAAACACTTAACAAGTCAATAACACAGCTTTTACAACACCAAACGTTCTTTGCGCAGAATTCTAATCCAACGAAGACTACTAATGAAAAATTATCTGATACTCTTCTTTACCTTCTTCTCTTTGGTTAGCTACGCGCAGGAAACTGGAGGCATTGTAGGTAAATTGACTGATAAGGAACTAAATAATGATCCGCTTGCTTTTGCCAATGTTTTGATTAAAGGCACCACAACCGGAACCACATCAGATTTTGACGGACTTTTTGAAATCGATAACCTAGACCCCGGTACTTATACATTGGTTATTACCTTTTTGGGTTATGAAACCCTAGAAATTCCAAACGTGGTAGTCGAAGCTGGGAAAGTTACCCAGGTTAATGCGGGTCTTGGAGCAACAAGTTTTGGATTAGATGAAGTAGTGGTAACCACAACAGCGAGGAAGGATTCTGAAGTGGCGCTTTTATTAGCCCAGAAAAATGCTTTGGTCTTACAGGAAGCAATCAGTGCAGAAGCGCTCACCTTAAAAGGTATTGATGATGCTGCGGCAGCAGTAGCACAAATCTCTGGTATTTCCAAACAACAGGGTTCTAGTAATGTTTACGTTCGAGGTCTGGGAGACCGTTATCAGAATACCACAATGAATGGCTTGTCGTTGCCTTCGAACGATGTAAATAAAAAGAACATCAATCTCGATTTATTTTCTTCGAGTATCATTGAAAACATTTCGGTGAGCAAAGCGTACAATTCTACCTTTTTTGGAGACTTTTCCGCTGGAAACGTAAATGTTGATTCAAAGGAATACACAGGGGATGGCTATTTTGAAGTTTCCTTAGGAACGGGTGTCAATTCAAATGCAGCGGGTGAAGACTTTGTGCGTAGCGAAGGACCTAGCAATTTTGGATTTTACAACCGTTATGACAACGATCCATTTGCCATAGTACTTTCTCATGGGGTGGACCCGCAAGAAGCTTGGAACCCCGTTAATCTATCCTTAGCTATTGAAGGAGGATACTCATTTAACTTTAATAATGACAAGTCTAGGTTAAGCTTTTTTGGAGCAGCAAGCTTTGACAATGGGTACGAAATATGGGAAGGACCCGCTAGGGATTTCACCAATGTTTTGAAGGTAGACTTTCCAAATGTTAGGGAGTTTGCTTATAAAACCAACACTACCGCCCTAGGTAATATCGTTTACCGCATCAACAGTGAGAACAAAGTGAAGTTCAGTTCACTTTTTATCAATAGTTCAACAGATGCTGTTGGGTTTTATGGCGTAAATGGTCAAGGTACGAATAGGGATGCCATCATAACCACAGATGAAGGATTCTTTGTACAGAACGTTCAGTTCAATCAAGATATGATTTTCGTAAATCAGTTGACCGGACAGCATTTATTTGATGAAGAGTGGGAACTCAATTACGGTATTGGTTTTAATAAAGTTTTTTCTGATGAACCAGACCGTAAAAGGATTTCTTTGGAGAACTATCAGTTTTCACTGGATAGCGATGCAGCTACAAACCCTGTGTTTTACACAAACATTCCTTTTGACAACCAACGGTTTTTTCAAAGCATAGAAGATGATGAACTGAACAGTTTTATCAATCTTTCGCACACGCTTTCCGAAAAGGTTAAACTTAATTTCGGCTATAACGGAAGAAGAAAAGAAAGAAGGTTCAACAGTATTCGATATGGGTATGAAATTCAAGACAGGGATGCTACACCTATAACAGATGTAAATAACTTCAATTCCATTTTTGATGTGAACAACATCAACATTCCCGCGGGTGAAGGACTTTGGGATTTACTTGTTCTCAATCCCATAAATAATGAAATCGGTAACCGAAATAGACCAGGACTTCCTGAAAACACCTATAAAGGGACTTTGAATGTTCACGGAGTCTATGCTTCTGCAGAAATACAAGCAGGTAAAAAATGGTCTTTCGTACCTGGAATGCGAGTCGAGACTTTTGACCAAGATATTGTTTACGATGTAATCAACATCAGACCTGATGATCCAGGGGCAAGAAGCGTTTACGAAAACATTTACCTCCCGAGTCTTAATATACGTTATGCGCTCAATGAAGATTCCAACTTGAGATTCGCTTTCAGTAAAACTGCTTCTTTCCCTGAATTTAAAGAGGTAGCCCCCTTCGTGTATGAAGCGGTGACTATACGATATGGTGGTAACCCTGATTTGTTGGGTGGACTGGATGGAACCGGTGCGACCTACTCCGACATCTTTAACTATGACATCAAATACGAATGGTTCTTGGAAAGAGGTGAAATCATTTCCATTGCCGCCTTTGCAAAAACCATCAAAGACCCCGTAAACCGTGTAGTTGCTGCCGATGCAACAGGTACACAAAGGTATTTTAGAACGGGGGACCAAGCCGATATTTTTGGGGTTGAGTTGGAAGTACGAAAAAATCTTCTTAGCGACCCAGATGACAACCCTGTGGTTTCTGTAGGATTGAATGCGGCCTACACCAATACCAGTCAAGATCTTCGTGATATCCCTGCTGGAGCAGAAAACACTTTTGGAACAACATTTGACAGGACTTCTGACGAATTGGAAGGTGCTTCTCCGATTATCATTAACGCTGACCTTAATTATAGTCCGGTATTTGGGAACTACAAGCCACGTGCAACAGTAGCTTTCTCTTATTTCTCGGACCGTATTTATTCGTTGGGTGCGGGAAGCTTGGGGAATATCGTGGAAAAGGCTGTGCCGACCTTAAACTTTGTTTGGCAAAACAGTTTTGGTGAGCATTTCGAAGCAAACCTTTCCGCAAAAAATATTTTAAATCCAGATATCTCTTTTGTACGAGAAGGTACAGGAATCGGAGATATCACAATACGAGAGTATAACCTTGGGGTTAACGTTGGGCTAACCCTTAAATATAAATTTTAATTCTTTTTATTAAACTCAGACAAATGAAAAACAAGTTTTTATTTTTAGGTATAGCCGCAGCTTTATTCATTGCTTGTGAAAGCGACGATACCTCTGACATTGTTATCAATGATAATAGTGTAACAACTACAAACAACAATACTGGGGGAGACCCAGACCCTTCAGAAAACACAGTGAACCTTAGTGGTGTATTTACTGAAAACTTAACACTAGATGGTGATATTGAATACATCATTACAGGGCCAGTTCTTATGTCTGCTGGAACAACACTTACCGTACCTGCAGGTATGACCATCAAAGCAGAGCCTGTTGGTGTAAATGCATATATTGCTATTTTACAAGGTGCTAGAATTATCGCTGATGGCGAACCAGATGCTCCTATTGTCTTTACATCCAATGCAGCCACTCCTTCTTCTGGAGACTGGGGTGGTATCGTAATGTGTGGAAGAGCACCTATCAATTCTACTGCTGATGGTTCTGACGACACATCCACAACTGAAGTTGGAGGTCTTTCTTTTGGAGGTAATATGCCTGCCGACAACTCAGGTGTTCTTGAATATGTAAGAGTCGAATATGCTGGTGGTGCCATCGATGGTAATGCCGAGCTCAATGGAGTTTCTATCTACGGTGTAGGCTCTGGAACCACTATCGATTTTGTTCAAGATTTTGAAGGTTCTGATGATGGTTTCGAGTTTTTCGGCGGGACTGTAGATGCTAGCCACTTGGTTGTAGTGAATTCCGAAGATGACTCTATCGACTGGACTGAAGGATTTATTGGAAGCATTACAGATGTGTACGTACAACACGGTGATAGCCATGACAAGGCTTTTGAATGTGATGGATACAATACTGACTTCAGCAACGAAGCTGGATATTTCTCTGCACCTACAGTAACCAATGTTACTATTGTTGGTGACGGAACCGATGATGGAGATGAAGCTATTCGTCTTAGAGCTGGGACACAAGGAACATTCACCAATGTAGTCATCAACAACTATGATGAAGGTTTTGATTTAGACGGAGATGCGGGTGACAACCCAACTGGACAAGGCGTATTGGATGACCTTTTGAATATCGTAGACGTTACTTTCAACAATGTAACCACTACTCTTAAAAACGATACAGGTTTTGTTTTTGACGAGGCAGACATCATTTCTGGTGCTGGCAACGGAACAGGAACAGACGTTGCTACTTGGGGTGCCGGATGGACCGTTGGTATCAACTAAAACATAAAAACACTATCATTTAAAAAAAGCCCCGCCAATTGGCGGGGCTTTTTCTTACCCAATAAATATTTCACTTCATCGAAAATTCCCGCTTTTTCGTTGAGCTTCACCACATTGCATTACAGAATTCTTATATTTGTGGCATAGCCCTTGCAACCAAATCTTTATGAAGCACCTTTACGTAGTATTCTTTTTCTTATTTGCTTCGGTCACTTTCGCTCAAAACGACGTAGGTGCATCGCCAGAGATTGATGGGCTCAAACTTTTCCCGAATCCCGTCACACAAAACAAGATTTACATCGAGACCCTTTCTTCAAGTCCGAAAGACATTGCCATTTTTGATGTATTGGGCACACAGGTTTTACAAACCAAATTGGTGGGGCGTGAATTGAATCTTTCCCGCTTGGCCAAAGGGGTTTACATCATTCGTATCCTTGAAAACAACAAAGTGGCCACCAGAAAGCTTATCATTAAATAGCACCTTTTTCGTCGAATCATCGATGAACAACATACTTTTTTCCGATATACCTACATAAATCTTTGTTTCACAACAATTTATAGTCAAAACCTAGGGCTTTGGGTACTTTTATAAGGCTTATGTTCCAAATCAAGCTTTATGAAGAAAATCTACTTTGTTCTACTTATGGCTTTACCTCTATTCACCTCCGGTCAGGAATTGCCTAGTGCCGATTCCAAAGAAGTCAATGAACTCCAAGGGTTCAAAATGTATCCTAATCCCGTTTACGGTAGTGAAGTTTATATTACTACTGCTTCCAACGGAAACAAGGGCATCAAAGTATATGATGTTTTCGGAGAGATTGTGTTGACCGACCGAATCGCGACCAATACCTTAAATGTTTCTCCTTTAGTGCCAGGCGTATATGTCTTGCAAGTTACCGAGCAAGGGAGCACCATGACGCGCAAACTGGTCATCAAATAAAATTGTAAGGCTTCTTGCCAAAATCCTTTTTCATTTTGGATACCTTTATCGTTCCATGACGGTACAGGATAGTCCATCCCTATTTTCTATTTCCGACACAAAAACTTTTGAAGCTTGTGCATTGGCTATTTTCAACTACCAATACACCGAAAATGCAGTGTATCAGGAGTATTGTTCCCTGTTAGGCGTACATCCAAAAGAAGTTTCCCAACTATCCCAAATTCCTTTTTTACCCATTTCCTTTTTCAAGGAGAAAAGTGTGATTACTGGAAAAGCAACACCTACGAATACTTTTGAAAGTAGCGGAACAACAGGCAGTAGCACCAGCAAGCATTTCGTAACCGAAATTTCCCTGTATCAAGAAAGTTTTAGAACGGCTTTTCAGCAATTCTATGGAGACCCGAAGAACCTATGCATTTTGGCCCTATTGCCTTCTTATTTGGAACGAACAGGTTCCTCGTTGGTGTACATGGTAGATGACCTGATTCAACGTTCAGAACATCCATCCAGTGGATTCTATCTGCATAACTTGAAAGCACTCCATCAAAAAATAGTGGAATTGGAAGCGTCCCAAACCCCCACCTTACTTATTGGGGTTTCCTTCGCATTGCTAGATTTGGCAGAACAGTTTCCCACGCCGCTAAAACATACCATTATAATGGAAACTGGCGGAATGAAAGGAAAAAGAAAAGAAATGATTCGGGAAGAGCTGCATCAAGAATTGCGCAAAGCGTTTCAAGTACAGCACATTCATTCCGAATATGGCATGACAGAACTCTTGTCGCAGGGGTATTCCAAAGGAAATGGCATTTTTGCAACACCACCCTGGATGAAAGTCCTCATTCGGGACCCAGAGGACCCTTTATCCCTTCAAACCGAAGGAAAATCAGGTGGTGTCAACATTATTGACCTTGCGAATCTACATTCCTGTTCCTTCATCGCCACACAGGATTTGGGAAAAGTACATGCTGATGGGAGTTTCGAGATTATCGGTCGATTTGACCATTCTGATATTCGCGGATGTAATTTAATGGCACTTTAGCACACCAAACTACTCACATATCATCAAGTAGTAATTCTTTTTTCCGCGTTGTAACAGCACGAACTTTCCTTGAATCAAGTCTTTTTCGGTAATGACATAGTCTTCTTTTACCTTCTCCTTGTTTACTGAAATGGCATTCTGCTTGAGTTCCCTTCTGGCCTCCCCGTTAGAAGCGAAAAAACCAGTTTTTGCGGATAAAGCTGCTATCATATCCATATGTTCTCGAAGGTCTTCCTTCGCTACGGTCGCCTGTGGAACGCCTTCAAACACGTCGAGAAATGTTTTTTCGTCCAACGCCCTTAAATCTTCAGAAGTGGATTTTCCAAAAAGGATGGTGCTTGCTTTTTCCGCCCTTTCCAATTCTTCTTGTGAGTGTACCATGCGCGTCACTTCTTGTGCTAACTTTTTCTGCAATGCCCTCATATGGGGCGCTTCGCGATGGTTCGCTACCAAATCGGCTACCTCTTCTTGAGAGAGAAGCGTAAAAATCTTAATGTATTTTTCGGCATCCTCATCCGAGGTATTCAACCAATATTGATAAAATCTGTAAGGAGAAGTTCTTACGGGGTCCAACCAAATGTTGCCCCCTTCCGTTTTTCCAAATTTTGTGCCGTCCGCCTTGGTAATCAAAGGACACGTCAACGCGAAACCTTTTCCGCCGCCAATACGACGAATCAGTTCCGTTCCGGTAGTAATGTTGCCCCATTGGTCACTACCGCCCATCTGTAGGGTACAATCGTGTTTTTGGAACAAGTGAAGAAAATCGTATCCCTGAACCAGTTGATAGGTAAATTCGGTAAACGACATCCCTTCTTTCGCATCGGAAGACAACCGTTTTTTAACGGAGTCTTTTGCCATCATGTAGTTCACCGTGATATGCTTTCCGACATCGCGGATAAAGGACAAAAACGTAAAATCCTTCATCCAATCATAGTTGTTCACTAAAATTGCAGCATTGGGGGCATCACTATCAAAATCAAGAAATTTTGCAAGTTGGTTTTTCAGTGCATCCTCATTGTGGCGCAAGGTAGCTTCATCCAAAAGGTTTCGCTCTGCGGATTTCCCCGATGGGTCACCAATCATCCCTGTAGCTCCTCCGACCAAGGCAAAAGGTTTATGTCCTGACATTTGGAAATGCCGCAACATCATTACCCCTACCAAATGCCCAATGTGTAGGGAATCTGCCGTGGGGTCAATTCCAACATAGGCACAACGCATTTGCTCTTGCAGGTGCTCTTCGGTTCCCGGCATGACATCATGAATCATCCCTCGCCACTGAAGTTCTTCTACAAAATTCTTGTCCATGGTCGTTTTTTTCAATTTCATGCAAATATAAGTCAACCACCTTACCTGAAGCACCTATGTCAACCGCGGTTTTCATATTTTAAATTTCAGGTTCCCACTAGGGTTTTACTTAGTACTTTTATAGTATGATTTTAGTTACGGGAGGTACTGGTCTTATTGGTTCACATCTGCTATACCAACTTTGTTTGCAGGATAAACCCGTCAAAGCCACGTACCGCACCAAGGCATCTTTGGAAAAGTGCAGGCAACTGTTAGAACTGTATTCGAAAGATGCACGAATCCTCTTCAACAAAATACAATGGGTTAAAGCTGACATTATTGATATTGAAGCCTTGCAAATCCATTTTGATGATGTTACTGAAGTATATCATAGTGCCGCCCTTATCAGTTTCGACCCTCGGGATTTTTCGGAATTGATGAAAACCAACCAAGAAGGCACCGCGAACATGGTCAACCTTAGTGTGCGCAACAAGGTCAAAAAATTCTGCTATGTAAGCTCCATTGCCGCTCTGGGACAAGGAAAACCGAATACACCCTTGGATGAAGAAACCGAATGGAACCCTCAATATGCAACTGTGTATGGTATTTCGAAGTTTGAGGCTGAGCTTGAAGTATGGCGCGGGACCCAAGAAGGATTGAACGTAGTGGTGGTTAATCCCGGTATTGTATTAGGGCCCGGATTTTGGCATTCAGGTAGTGGGCTACTCTTTAAATTGGTAGCAAAGCAGAAGGCAGCTTTGTTGCCCTCTGGTACGGGCTTTACCTCCGTAAACGAAGTAGTGGATTCCATGATGGGACTTATGGAAAGTACCATTGTAAACGAACGCTATATTTTGGTGAATCAAAACCTTTCGTATGCGACTTTTCTCAAAAAAGCAGCAGAGTATTTAGGAGTAGCACCTCCTAAGAAGAAGCTATCAACCAAACTACTGGACATCCTTTGGCGCTTGGATTGGGTGAATGCCAACCTATTTGGAAAAGCCCGAAAACTCACGAAAAATATGGTCCGAGGCATGCAACATCCCACAGAATATGATGCTAAAAAGTCATTGGAAATCCCAGGTTTTGCATACCGCAATCTAGAAGAGGAAATTAAATTGTGCTGCGAATTTTATCGGCAGGCACACCCTTAAAATCTGAACTTATTGGGACATTTGTTTATTCCCGGACTTGAGCGCATTTTTGATGCTGTCGTTGGCCTGTTTTTTGGCGTCTTCCAAACTTTTCTGCTTTTTCTTCAGCCTACTCTCAATTTGTTCATAGATGTATTCGTATTCAAGGGGTTTAGAGGCATAGTACAAATCACTTTGGGCTAATTGAAGGCTATCAATATTATGGCGTTCGTACAACAGTTCCATCATCTGTTTATTCTGTTTTTGCATAACGTTCCTGAAAGAGGAGTTGGTAGCATTCAATAGGGCGAGGTCGTACAAAATGGTAATCATCTTTTCCCTGGGAATGACGTCCGCAGGCGGCTCCACTACTTTTTCCGCACAACCAACCACTATCAAAAAAAGCAAAACTGTTATTCCGAGCTGTTTCATATTATCGGTTAAACGTTAATCGCATGGCTTTGCGTTCTTTTGAAAACTTTCCTTTATCGTAAGCCAAATGCCCGTTGATAAAAGTACGCATGACCTTGTGGTCAAAAACGGTTCCTTCAAAAGGAGACCAACCACATTTGTACAATACATTGCCGCGGCTCACGATTTCCGAATGGCGAGAACTCACCTGAACCAAATCGGCATAATAGCCTTCTCGGATGAAGCCTCTTTTCTCCACATCGAACAGCATGGCGGGGTTATGGCACATTTTCTCTACCATTTTCTCTATGCTGATTTTACCTGTTTTTACATTTTGCAGCATTCCCAAAAGCGCATGTTGCACCAAAGGTCCACCCGAAGGTGCTTTAGTGTACGGCTGTTGCTTTTCAGAAAGGGTATGCGGTGCATGGTCCGTTGCTACAACATCAATTCTGTCATCTAAAAGTGCGTCCCAGAGCATGGTTCTGTCCTGAGCCGTTTTCACAGCAGGGTTCCACTTGATAAAGGTTCCTTTTTCTGCATAATCTTCATCAGAAAACCAAAGATGGTGTAAACAAACTTCTGCGGTAATCTTTTTTTCGGAAAGCGGGATATCGTTTCGGAAAAGTTCTGTTTCCTTTCCTGTGGATACATGAAAAACATGCAATCTGGCCCCTGTTCGTTTGGCCAGCGCTACTGCCTTTGAAGAAGATAGGTAACAAGCTTCTTCGCTTCGAATAATAGGATGTAGGGCTATTGGAATGTCATCACCATATTCCTTTTTATACTTTTCCAAGTTAGTGCGAATGGTCTGCTCATCCTCACAATGCGTGCAAATGACCATCTCGGTATTTTTGAAAATAGCTTCCAATACCTTTTCGTCATCCACCAACATATTTCCAGTAGAAGAACCCAAAAATAACTTTACTCCTGAACAGGCCATTTTATCCAAACGTTTGAGTTCTTCCAAATTATCATTGGTTCCTCCAAATGGAAAAGAGTAATTCGCCCATGCACTTTTGGCAGCCATTCTGAATTTTTCCTCCAATTTTTTGATGGTGGTAGTCTGTGGATTGGTGTTGGGTTGCTCCATAAAACTGGTGATGCCTCCTGCAAGGGCAGCCTTGCTTTCGGTATCCAAATTACCTTTGTGTGTTAGACCCTGCTCTCTAAAGTGTACTTGGTCATCAATGATGCCCGGTAGCACCCAGTCACCCTCAGCGTCTACTATGCAAGCTTGGTCATCTGATATGTCGGCATCAATTCGTTCTATATGAGCGTCTTCAATAAGGACATCCGATTCACGCTGTTCTCCTTCGTTGACAATTCTTGCATTTTTTATCAGCAGCTTTGCCATGCTAAAAACTTTTTTTGAAAAAAATACTCCTCAATTTCATCGTGATAACTCCGAAAATAGCTTCTTTGACGATAGAGGAATTCATTTTTGATTTTCCGTTGACACGGTCTGTAAAAATTATGGATACCTCCTCAATATTGTATCCTTTTAAATAGGCGCGATACTTCATTTCGATTTGAAAGGCATAGCCTATAAACCGAACTCGGTCCAGATGGATATTTTGTAAAACTTCCTTGCGATAGCAAACAAATCCCGCGGTGGGGTCATGCACTTTCATACCCGTAATCAACTTTACATAAAAAGAAGCTCCATAAGACAGCAAAACACGAAACAAGGGCCAGTTGACTACGTTGACCCCTTTTTTATACCGAGAACCAACAGCCACATCTGCTTTGTTCAAACAAGCGCGATGCAAGCGTAGCAGGTCCGCCGGACGATGGGAAAAATCCGCGTCCATCTCAAAGATGTATTCGTACTCCCGCTCCAAAGCCCATTTAAATCCGTGGATATATGCCGTTCCCAAACCTGATTTTTCTTTTCGAACTTCTAAAAAAAGGCTATCTGGAAAGGTTTCTTGCAGTTTCTGAACGGCTTGCGCCGTACCATCGGGAGAGTTGTCATCCACAATCAGCACATGAAAATCGCGTTTAAGGTCAAAAACTGTTCTGATAATGGCTTCAATGTTTTCGATTTCATTGAAAGTTGGAATTATCACCAAGCCGTCCGCCATTCGTTACTGATTAGAGCGTAAAAATAATACTTTATCCGGGTTAATCCCGTTGTCCCTTTTAGGGTCACTGACCAATATTTGTACATTTGCTTTCGAAATTGCAACCGAATGACCAAGAGGTTTCCAAAACTGTTTATTACACTAGCAGTTGTCTTATTTCTACTGAATCTCATCCAAAGTGGCCTTACCGAACTCATTTATGATGAAGCCTATTATTGGTATTATGCCAAAACTTTGGCTTGGGGGTATTTTGACCACCCCCCTTTGGTGGCTTTTATGATTTATTTAGGCACTCAATTGTTCGATAACGAGCTAGGGGTCCGGTTGGTCAGTTGTATATTTTCTGTGGGAACCTATTTTTTTCTTTGGTTATGTATCGATAACCCAAAAAAGAGCAAATACATTCTTCACTTTTTCCTATTGGTCTTTTCAATGACCTTGATGAATGCCTACGGTTTTTTGACCCTGCCTGATACCCCTTTGCTTTTCTTTACAGCGGTTTTCTTATGGTTATACAAACAATATTTAGTTAAACCTAGTTGGAGTATTGCCATAGGTCTTGGATTGACCATGGCTGCCGTAATGTATAGTAAATATCACGGGGTATTGGTCATCCTATTTGTGGTGTTTTCCAACCTAAAGCTTTTGAAAGATGCAAAGGCTTTGACAGCGGTGGGCATTGCGTTACTTTGCTATACTCCTCATTTTTACTGGTTATTCGAATATGATTTTGTGTCCATTCGATACCATTTGTATGAGCGACCGAATCAACCGTATTCCTTTACCAAGTTCACTTTGGGATATTTGGTGAATCTTGTGGCAATTTTTGGTTTGGTTTTTTATTGGATGTATCTCGCCTTGTTCAAAACCAAAACCACGGATGCTTTTTCCAGAGCTTTGAAGGTAATGAGTTATGGGGTACTGATTTTCTTTTTTATTTCCAGCTTTAATCGAAGGGTCCAAACGCAATGGATTATCATTGTAACCATTCCTATGGTTTTGATTGCCTATAATTATCTCTTGGAAAATGCAACCGCTAGGAAATGGGTTTTTCGAGTAAGCTCAGTGGGTTTTTTCATTTTGCTTTATGCCCGTCTTTGGATGATATATCAACCCTTATTGCCACTTCAGTTTGAAACCCATGGAAATCAGGAATGGGTAGCGGACCTTGCTTTAAAGTCCGAAGGGGTTCCCGTAGTTTTTGAAAATTCCTACCGGCGTGCGCCCATGTATGAGTTTTATAACCGAACATCAAGTTTTACGCTGAATAACTATATGTACCGAAAGAATCAGTACTCGGTTGATGACTCTGAAAATGAGGTTCGGGGTAATAGGATACTTTATGTCACTAAATATGCCAACTCCGGTGATATCTCCTACTACAGCACAGACAGCACCTTATACTATGGCCGTTTTATCGAAGACTTCCAATCGTATCGAAATTTGCAGTGCATGGTTACCCCAACAGCTAAAAAAGATGTTTTTGAAATGCAGGTGTATAATCCTTATGATTTTGATGTGCCCTTGGAAAAACTAAAATTTACCGTGGCATTTTCCAACCGTCACAAACAGGTAAAGGATTTAAAAAAAATTGAGGATATCCGACTGGAACAACGTGACCTACAAAGTATCGCATCAAAAGACACGATAGGGTACACTTTTATACTACCACAATCGAAAATGGAAGAACCTTCCTATTTTAGAGTGGGCATTTCAGAAGATAATCTTCCACCTGGACTAAACAGTATCCCTGTCAAAATCAACCCATGAACGCACTCGAACGGACCTTTATTTCTTTGGACTGGATGACCTTGACCCTGTGCTTTGTATTAATACTCATTACCTTGGCCAAGTACTTATTCCAAAATAAGTTCGTCAACTTTATCGTGCTACCGTTCAATAACAAATACCTTATCGTTTACGGTAAAAAGAGTTCTTGGTTTGATGGATTTCACATTCTCATGACCTTTTTTCAAATCGTAAACTTGGCATTGTTCATTTTTTTAGTCCTAGATACCTTCACGGAAATTCTTCCAGAACAAAGGTTAGGATTGTTTTTCACTTTGATCATCTGCGTTTTCATCTTTCATTTCTTCAAAGTGACGCTGCAGATGGGAAAGGGTTTTGTATTCAATACCCAAAAGCTGATTAATGAGTTGATTTACACCAAACAAACCTATTTTAACCATAGTAGCTTGGTGTTATTTGGAAGCAACATTCTACTGATTTACGTGCTCGAGCATTCAAAAACCCTCATTTACGTCACTATTCTGCTTTTCATTTTGATAAATGCCATTGGATTGGCCAAACTTTTGAAGAACTATCAAAAAGACTTTCTGGGACATTTATTCTATTTTATTTTGTACCTTTGCACACTCGAAATTGCGCCCCTGGTGTTGATTGGAGGCTATTTAAAAGGTTGAAAATCATATGAAAGTAAAAACAATTTTGGTTTCCCAACCAGAACCCAAAATCGAAAATTCTCCCTACTCACGATTAATTGAAAAAGAAAAAGTAAAGGTCGATTTTAGACCTTTTATCCACGTTGAGGGAGTGCAGGCCAAAAGTGTTCGGCAACAGAAAATAGACCTGAACGACTTTACGGCCATCGTCTTAACAAGTAGAAATTCCGTAGATCATTTCTTTCGCATTGCGGAAGAAATGCGTTTCAAAGTGCCGGATTCCATGAAATATTTCTGCCAGTCGGAGGCTGTAGCTTATTATTTGCAGAAGTATGTAGTGTATCGTAAAAGAAAGATTTATGTCGGGCAACGCACTTTTCCGGAATTGGTTCCTTTAATTAAGAAGTATAAAGACGAAAAGTTCCTATTGCCTTCCTCAGATAGTTTGAAAGCTACCGTACCTGAAGCATTAAATGAATTGAAGGTAAACTGGACTCGTGGAATCTTCTACAAAACGGTTATCAGTGACCTTTCCGATTTGAGGGATGTATACTATGACATCTTGGTATTTTTCAGTCCTTCGGGAATTGAATCCCTATTAAAGAATTTTCCTGATTTCGAACAAAACGACACACGAATCGCTGTGTTTGGCAACAGTACTGTAAACGCTGCTACTGAAGCTGGTCTTCGTATCGATATTAAAGCGCCAACCCCTGAAACGCCTTCTATGACCATGGCGCTTCAGAAGTACATTACTAGCGTGAACAAATAAATTCAACTAAAGTTGAAAAGAAAAGGCCCGAACATGTTCGGGCCTTTTTTATTTAAAACGCATAGCGCTGTGGACCTCCTCTTCGAATTTCTTCGCTGGCATAAGCCTCAAACTTCTTGAAATTCTCGCGAAACGCATTGGTCAATTTAAAGGCTGTAGTGTAGTAGGCCTCGTCATCATTCCATGTTGCTCTTGGACTAAGTACGCTCGTAGGTACCCCCGGACATTCTCGAGGTTGAGCTACGCCAAAAACAGAATGAATGTGATAGTTGTCGTAATTGTACAAGCCCAATTCGCCACTCAATGCCGCACTAATCATCGCGCGCGTATATTGTAGTTTCATTCGGGTACCAACACCATAAGGTCCACCGGTCCAACCCGTATTGATTAACCAAACATCCACACCGGATTCCACCATTTTATTGCTGAGCATCTCCGCGTATTTTGCAGGATGGAGGGGCATAAAAGGTGCTCCAAAACAGGCGGAAAAAGAAGGTTGTGGTTCAACCACACCGGCTTCAGTACCCGCAACTTTAGCGGTATAGCCCGAAATAAAATGATATGCCGCTTGGGCGGGGGTCAATTTTGATATTGGAGGCAATACCCCAAACGCATCCGCGGTAAGGAAAAAGATGTTCTTGACATTCTTTCCAATGGAAGGCTGTTGGATATTATCTATGTGATAAATTGGGTAACTTACTCTTGTGTTTTGGGTAATGGATGTGTTAGCGAAGTCTACATTACCAGCATCATCCATGATAACGTTCTCTAGAATAGCCCCGCTTTTGATAGCGCCGTAGATTTCAGGTTCTTTCTCTTGCGACAAATCAATTACTTTGGCATAGCATCCCCCTTCAAAATTAAAAACGGTATTATCTGGGGTCCATCCGTGTTCATCGTCACCAATCAATTTTCGATTGGGAGCGGTGGACAAGGTGGTTTTACCAGTTCCCGAAAGTCCGAAAAACAAAGCCGTATCCCCAGATTCTCCAACATTGGCAGAGCAGTGCATGGGCAATGTGTTTTTGTTCACCGGCAAGATGAAGTTCAAGGCAGAAAAAATCCCCTTTTTGATTTCGCCGGTGTACCCCGTGCCTCCAATAAGTGCGATCTTACGGGTGAAGTTCAAAATAGCGAAGTTGTGCTGTCGTGTTCCATCTACCTTGGCATCAGCCATAAAACCAGGAGCATTAATGACCGTCCATTCAGGTTCAAAACTATCCAGTTCATCGTCATCGGGACGCAAGAACATATTATACGCGAACATATTGGACCAAGGATATTCATTTACTACCCTGATGTTCAAACGGTAATCTTGGTCGGCGCAAGCATATGCATCCCGAACAAACAATTCCTTGTCATTCAAATAACTAATGACCTTATCATATAAAAGGTCAAATGCTTCCGACTCAAAAGGGATATTGATATCACCCCACCAGATTTTCTCCTCAGTGATTTCATCTTTTACGATAAATCGGTCCATGGGCGACCGTCCTGTAAACTCTCCAGTGTGGACTGCCAAAGCCCCAGATGAAGCAGTTTTACCCATACCATTGCCCTCCGTTTTTTGGTGTAATTCCTTGGAAGAAAGTTGATAATGAATCCTGTCATGCGTGATACCGTATGACGTTAACGAAATCGTTTTCGTAGCTGGATCGTATGATGCCATAGTTTCAGGTTTATTTAGGGCGTAAAAGTATAAAATTTGACTGCGACCAACGCCAGAATTTCTTTCAATTACGAAACCCAAAGTCGAATTTTATTCGATAAGGTGCTAGCCTTTGGGGGATTTGAAAAAGGTCCAAACCATTAATCCCCAAGCTAAAATCAAAAAGGTGCCTCCAAGTGGGGTCAACAAGGCCAATTTTTTGAATTCAAACGAAAACCATGGGTCAAGTACCAACCCATAAATTGAGCCCGAAAAAAGTACTACGCCTATAATAAGTAACCCGTGTAATATTTTCTGGACCTTCTGGTTTTTGGTACTCCACAATCCTAAAAACAACAGAAGAAAAGCATGATAGATTTGATAACGCACTCCTGTTTCAAAAGAATCTACAGCTTCAGGCTCAACTATCTTTTCAAGACCATGAGCACCAAAAGCACCCAGAACAATTCCAATCATCCCCATTAGTGCTCCTGAAATCAAAAATGTTCTTTTCATAACTTTTTAAGGTGATAATTTTAGGAATATAACAATTTGATATCTTCGTAAGAAGGAACAAAAATAAGGAAATATGACCCGTACGGTTTTGATTTTCGGTGCTGGAAAGTCCACCTCCTATCTTCTGGATTACATTCTTGAAAAATCCGAATCGGAACAACTTAAACTGGTGATTGCCGACTTGCATCCAGAACATATTCCATCACACGTTGCCAACCATCCTCAATGTGAAATTGTGCGTCTGGACATTTTTGAGGATTCACCTCGAAAAGCAATTATTGAAAAAAGTACGATTGTCATTTCCATGCTTCCTCCTAGGTTGCATATTCAAATTGCAGAGGATTGCATCAGTTTTGGAAAGCATTTGGTGACCGCGTCTTACGTGAGTGAAGCCATTCAACAACTGGACGCTGCTGCCAAAGAAAAAGGCTTAGTATTCATGAACGAAGTGGGGTTGGACCCAGGAATCGACCATATGAGTGCGCTACAAGTCATTGACCGTATTCGAGAAGAAGGCGGCAAAATGTTGCTTTTTGAATCCTTTACGGGTGGATTGGTTGCCCCCGTCAGTGATACCAATTTGTGGAACTATAAATTCACTTGGAACCCTAGAAATGTTGTTGTTGCTGGTCAAGGCGGGGCTGCAAAGTTTATTCAGGAAGGGACCTACAAATACATTCCTTATCAAAAACTGTTTCGAAGAACGGAGTTTTTGGAAGTGGAAGGGCATGGCACTTTTGAGGCCTATGCCAATAGGGATTCCCTTAAATACCGAGAAGCCTATGGTTTGCAGGATGCCCTGACTTTATATCGGGGTACCATGCGGCGTGTCGGGTTTTCGAAGGCTTGGCAAATGTTCGTTATGCTTGGTATGACGGATGATAGCTACCAAATTGAAAATTCTGAAGGAATGTCGTATCGGGAGTTCACAAACTTATTCTTGCCCTACTCTCCAACAGATTCGGTGGAATTGAAGTTGCGCCATTACCTGAAGATTGACCAAGATGACATTCGATGGGGAAAGCTACTAGAATTGAACCTCTTCGATGCCCATAAAAAGATTCCATTGGCCAATGCTACTCCCGCGCAAATGCTTCAATACATTCTGGAGGACAGTTGGACACTTGCCCAAGAGGAAAAAGACATGATTGTGATGTACCACAAATTTGGATATGAAAAGAATGGTATCAAACAACAAATTGATGCCAATATGGTGGTATTGGGAGAAAATAAAAGCTATACCGCGATGGCCAAAACCGTAGGGTTGCCCGTTGCTATCACGGCGCTCCAAATCTTAAATGGCAATATTACCACTCCAGGAGTTCAAATTCCCATCCGTAAAGAGGCGTATGAGCCTGTTCTAAAAGAACTTGAGCAGTACGGCATTCGTTTTAAGGAGTTCGAAGTACCTTACCTAGGCTATAATCCTGATTCTATAGCTTTCTGACCCAAACTATTTTGGGTATATTGGATAATCATTAGCAATAGGTTATATGAAATCCAATAACAAATCCATCAAAATAGATGGAATCGACAAGCGAATCCTAAGATACTTAATGGAAGATGCACGTCGCCCTATTTTGGAAATTGCTCGAAACATTGGTATCTCTGGAGCAGCCATCCACCAACGGCTTCGAAAATTGGAAGGCTCCGGATTATTGGCAGGTTCCAAATTTGTAATCAATCCCAAAGCCTTAGGGTATACCACCATGGCGTACATCGGTATTTTTTTGGACAAAGCCATGGCGAATCCGCAAGCGGTAAAGGAATTGGAAAAAATTCCGGAGGTCTTGGAATGCCACTACACCACGGGAAATTGGTCTATCTTAATCAAGGTGCTTTGCCAGGATAACGAGCACTTGATGAATGTTCTCAACAAAAAAATTCAGCAGATTGAAGGAGTTTCTCGTACAGAAACTTTTATTTCATTGAATCAACAAATCGACCGCCAAATTTCGATTTGAATCAAAAAAAACGCCATCAAAAAGATGGCGCTTATTGTTTTCTCTGTCTGGAATCTTAATCCCTACCACCAAATACGGCCCAAGCCCAATACAACAGGGAAGCTAATGCTCCAAGTGCAGCAACAAGGTAGGTTCTGGCTGCCCATTTTAAGGCATCTTCAGCTCCAGCGTATTCTTCTTGGCTTACCATATTTTTTTGCTTCAACCATGCCAAGGCACGGTTACTCGCATCATATTCCACCGGAAGTGTCACAAAACTAAAGAGCGTTGCAAACCCCATCATTACCAAACCAGCAACAGCAACGTAAAAACCAATTCCGCCTAAAGCACCGGTGGCCATCAAAGCAATACCTCCAAATACTATCCAAGTGGACATTCCCGAAGTAACACTTACCACAGGAACCAATTTGGAGCGCATGGTCAACCATTCATAAGCCTGGGCGTGCTGTACGGCGTGCCCGACTTCGTGCGCAGCAACTGCCGCTGCTGCAGCATTACGCTGGTTGTATACCCCCTCGCTTAGGTTTACGGTCTTATTTTTTGGATTATAGTGGTCGGTAAGCATCCCCGCTGTGGAAATTACCTGAACATCGCGAATTCCATGGTCATCCAACATTTTCTGAGCAATTTCAGCTCCGCTCATTCCATTGCGCAATTGGACACGGGAATATTGCTTGAATTTGCTTTTAAGACGCGTGCTCACGAGCCAGCTCACCAAAGCAATTCCCCCAATCAAAATATAATATGTCATCATGGCTTTAAAAGTTTATACATAAAGATACCAACTTAAAAGCAAAAACCCCGCCAGGGCATAGCGGGGTTCCGTAAACTGACAAAATGTACCTTTATGCGAGTACGGGCTCCAAGTCAAAGGTTTCAGCAATTTCTTTATAAACCACTTCTCCTTCTACAATATTCAATCCTTTGGCCAAGGTTTTGTCTTGGTTGCATGCACTGCGCCAGCCTTGGTTGGCTAATTTCAACACATACGGCAAGGTGACATTGGTAAGCGCCATGGTTGACGTATATGGTACTGCCCCAGGCATATTCGCCACAGAGTAGTGCACCACGTCGTCAATAATATATATTGGGTCTTCGTGTGTGGTAGGTTTTGTCGTTTCCACACAACCCCCTTGGTCTACCGCTACGTCGACGATAACGGTTCCAGGTCGCATCTCTTTGAGCATATCCCTTGTGATAAGGTTAGGCGCTTTTGCTCCTTTTAGCAGGACGCCCCCTACAATAAGGTCATGGTCTTGAATATGTTTTCTGATATTAAATTCGTTGGAAAATTCAGTGACCACGTGGCTAGGCATAATATCATTGACATGACGTAGTCGTTTCATGTTGATATCCAAAATGGTCACATGGGCCCCTAGACCAGCAGCCATTTTCGCAGCTTGAATTCCAACGGTACCGGCACCCAATATCAAAACCTTGCCCGGCGCAACACCAGGAACACCACCTAGCAGTACACCTCTACCTTTGACCGGTTTTTCCAGATATTTAGCACCTTGTTGAATGGCCATTCTTCCTGCCACCTCAGACATAGGAGTCAGTAGTGGTAACGTACCTTCTTCATCTTCCACCGTTTCGTATGCAATACAGACGGATTGACTATCTAACATGGCTTTTGTGAGCGCTTCACTAGATGCGAAATGAAAATAGGTAAATACGATTTGTCCTTTTTGAATCAGATTGTATTCTTCAGCGATGGGTTCTTTTACTTTTACAATCATATCACTGATGGCATATATTTGGCCAATAGTATCCAAAATGATTGCCCCCACTTTTTGATAATCCTCATTGAAAAAACCACTTCCAACACCTGCACCGGATTGGACATAGACGGTGTGTTTGTGTTTTACCAATTCAAAAACCCCTGCAGGTGTCATTCCCACCCGACTTTCGTTATTCTTGATTTCCTTAGGTACCCCTACAATCATTTTTTTGGATTTTAATGTGTTTATACATCAAAATTGTCAGAAAACATTCAATTGAAAAAATAAAATCGATGAAATGATAGGGGTAAAGGATAAAAAATATCTTTTTTTAAAACTATACCCCCTAAAAAATAGGGGTGTAAACAAAAATAAATGCTTTTTTTAAAAATACCCTTGTATAACTAAGGGGTTCTTTCATAAATAATTTTTAAGACCAAAATGAAAATCACCAAAATCGCCGTCACTGAATTCGCCATGATTATGGCCATACTTTCAATATGCCAACCATAGTATAGCCAAAGAAGGAGTCCCACTAACAATACCAAATACATGGTGAGGGAAACATCTTTTGCTGATTTGTTGCGATATGCTTTGTACACTTGAGGCAAAAAAGCACTCGTAGTAAGAAAAGCCGCTAGCATGCCCACTATCTCAATGTTCTCCATAAGAATGAATAAAAGATTTAGACCACAAGTGGTTTATCCCATTAAACATTAACTAGGATAGGTTTATCCTACGATATTCACGATTTTACCGGGAACTACGATAACTTTTTTGGGTTGTCTGCCCTGTAATTGCGCTTGGGTCTTTTCATGCGCCATAACGGTAGCCTCTATTTCATCTTTACCCATATCCAACGGCAACTCAAGTTTAAAACGAAGCTTCCCATTGAAAGAAATGGGATATTCTTTAGTGCTCTCCACCAAATACTTCTCCTCAAATTTTGGGAAAGGCGCTTCTGCAATGGATTCGGTATGACCCAACACTTGCCAAAGTTCTTCAGCAATATGCGGCGCATACGAAGAGACCAAAATCAAAAGCGCTTTGAGTATCACTGGATGAGCACATTTTTGGGCCGTCAACTCATTCACACAAATCATGAATGTGGATACAGACGTGTTGAAGGAGAAGTTTTCAATATCCTCCTCTACCTTTTTGATGGTTTTATGAAGGGTTTTCAGGTTTTCAGGAGTAGGTGCTCCGCTCACCGAGCCTTGCCCGTTATTCTCAACCATAAAGGGCATATAGAGTTTCCAAAGCTTCTTTAAGAAGGAATGCACTCCCGTGATACCAGCCGTATTCCAAGGTTTGGATTGCTCCAATGGTCCTAAGAACATTTCATAAAGGCGAAGCGAGTCTGCGCCATACTCTTCACAAATCGCATCAGGATTGACGACGTTGTATTTGGACTTAGACATTTTTTCCACCTCTCGCCCAACGATATACTTCCCATCCTCTAAAACGAATTCAGCATCCTTGTAATCAGGTTGCCATTTTTTAAACGCTTCAATATCTAACTCATCAGAGGCATTAACCAAAGACACTTCTGAATGTACTGGGGAAAAATTTAGGGAAAATACATTTCTATCCTCCTGAATATCTACAATTGACGAGTTCAAAAATGAAAAATCTTCTTTCCGCCCAATTGAAACTACAACTAGTTTCTTAGCTTGAACTGTTTCTATTATTGCTCTTCTTCTATCCTTGGAAAATTGTTCATTTGAAATAGCAGAATTATAAATCTCACTTTCGATTTTTTTATCTGTCAATGTAATTGAATCAAGCCTATAAACAAAAGCACTCGTCCCCGTAATCATACCTTGGTTGATTAGCTTTTTGGCGAATTCAGATGTTGGAGCAATTCCCATATCAAACAAGAACTTTTGCCAAAAACGGGAATACAGTAAGTGACCCGTAGCGTGTTCGCTCCCACCGATGTATAAATCCACATCCTTCCAATAGCCAATAGCTTCTTCGGAATAAATTGCTTGGGTATTCGCCGGGTCCATATAGCGGTTGAAGTATTGCGAACTTCCTGCCCAACCCGGCATAGTGATCAACTCTAGCGGGAAAACTGTTTCGTTATTAATGAATTGGTTATTAACCACTGAACATTGTTCAACATCCCATGCCCAATCCGTAGCGTTCCCTAAAGGGGAT
>CALBPG010000195.1 GCA_937899065.1 uncultured Allomuricauda sp. | reverse complement strand
ATGTTCCACTCTTCAGTGATTGCTTGCAGGTATTGATTGAAAATTATAAGCCCATCTATCTGGTTGGGCATTCCGTCGGTGGCATGACGCTTTTATACAATGACTACTATCACCAAAATAATCATATTGAAAAAATGGTTACGATTGGTTCTCCTTCAGAATTCAAAGAAATCATGGCCAACTATCAAAACATTTTAGGTTTTAATGAAAGAGTTCTTGCAGCTTTAGACCAATACATCCAGAAACGTTTCAATATGAATATAAAGGACTTTTCATCCTCGCGTTTCGTTCAAAACAATACCAAAAAGGGGCTGTTGTTCCACGACCGCTTAGATGCCATTGCACCTTATCATGCCTCACAGCAGGTTCATTCAAATTGGAAGAATAGTACGCTTGTGAGCACAGAAGGGTTAGGCCATTCGATGCACCAACCCGAAGTAAACGATAAAATCGTTTCGTTTTTAGCCTCGTAATACGGGATTAGAATTCTCTGTACGGTGCATTCAAGAAGACATTGGCTTCTTGTTCGTCAAATAATCCTTTTTCCGCATCCCAATGAAGGGTTCTATTGGGAAAGCGTCCTGCAATGACTCCCAATAAAATCGTTTCGGTCAACTTGGCGGCATAGGAAAATGGCGCGCTACATTCCCCTTTGCCCAAACAGGCATCCACAAATTGATGGTAGTGCTTTGGTCCTTCAGAATCATAATTTCGTATGGGCTCGCCAAGGTTGTGCTCACTTGAGATTTGAGCAATTTCCTTGCTGATATCCACGTATTCATCTCCAACTATTTTTTGGGGCAATTGCATAAAATGTGGCAATAATAAGCGTCCTTCTTCTCCAATAAACATAGCTCCCTGCTCAGGCAATTCGCCTTGTTTTGCAACATTAGCATCCAAGGACATCTTATCTTCCATAGATGCTTCATTTTCCGAAGTGGATTTGTTACCGGATTGGTCTTTCTGACCGGGTAACATAAGCTCAGGATGCTCGCTTGGAGCCCCTGGTCCATCGTACCAAACCCATTTGAGTTTTTCGGTAGTATACTTTGTCTCTGGAAACTCATAGGTTACGACGTTCTGTGTCGGAAAGCCAAACCCATTTGGTTCCCGACAGGTATTGTGAATGGTTAGGGGAACTCCCAACTCTAGAGCGTTATAAGGGGTATCACAAATATGAACGCCCATATCCCCTAGAGTTCCACAACCATAATCCAGCAGTTTTCGCCAATTTCCAGGGTGATAGTAGTCTTGTTTATAGGGTCGCATGGGAGAAGTACCCAACCAAAGATTCCAATCTAATGTATCGGGAATCGAATCTTCACCTGTTGGAGGCGGACCATCATATCCCCAATCTTTGGGAGACCAAGCCCTAACGGTATGTACCTTTCCGATAATTCCCGATTGGATGAGCAAGGTGGCCAATCGATAATCATAGAACGAATGGACCTGAATCCCCATTTGGGTAACAAGCTTATTTTTTGCAGCTAACGCTTCCATTGCCCTCGCTTCTGAAACATGATGCGTAAGTGGCTTTTGACAATACACTGGTTTGCCCATTTCCATAGCCATTAGGGACGCAGGGGCATGCGTATGGTCAGGGGTTGAAACAATAACAGCGTCAATGTCGTTCTTCATGGCACGTAACATTTCACGATAATCAGCAAAAGTTTTCGCCATGGGAAATTGTTCTTGCGCTTTATCAAGGTAGGTGCTATCTACATCGCATAGCGCAACCACATCGACTTCTCCGTGGGAGGCAATCGCTTTTAAATCTTCAAACCCCATGTTTCCGACACCGATATGTGCGGTACGCAGTCTTTTATTCTTTTGGAAAGCTAACATTCCAGTGGGTAGAACCGCCATTGAAGAAGCGGCGGCCATCGTTTTTAAAAAAGTCCGTTTTTTCATATTGCCTGGATTATAACTTTCTGATTTTTATATTTCGGAACCAAATCGGACTTGCATGGTCTTGTAAACCGATATATCCTTTTTTAAACTTTCCATAGTCTTCGCTGTTTTTCCATTTATCTGAATTCTTCCGCTCGTACCAAGCATCATCCCAAGGCACAAAGGACAGAACCATTTGACCATTCAACCAATGTTCCACCTTCTCTGGGGTAAAAACAATTTTGGAGGTATTCCATTCACCAACGGGATTTAATTTCTTTTGAAGCGTATCCGCGGGATGCATGGCATAATCCGATGCCGTTCGTTGCAAAGGTTTCAACTCCTCGGGTTTGTGGGTGTAACCTAAGCTTTTATTGTAAGCAGTCAAATCATGGATTCGGGCATAATTTTCGTCATCAATAAGCTGGTATTCCGGGGCAACTTCCGGAGGGCCTCCATACCCTTCTTTTACGTGATAAAAAATTCCGCTATTCCCTCCTTCAGGAAGTTTCCATTCAAGGGATAACTCAAAATTATCAAACTCCTCCGCTCCATAAATGATATCTTTTCCTCCTTCATAATCCTGCTCAAGACCCAATTCGGTATCAAAAGTCAGTTCTTTGTTTTTGATAACCCATCCAGGGGGTAAAGCTTCTCCGTTGTAAGCTCTCCAACCCGCTGTGGTACTTCCATCAAAAAGGTATATCCAATCAGCTTCTTTTTCAGTTTGCGCAGATTTGGTTTCCACTTCCGTTTTTGGTTCTGTCTTGCAAGAACAAAGCAATAGAAGAAGGGTTATTAGGTTAAGGAAAGTGTTTTTCATGGTATTAGGCGTGCTATTGTGGATAATTCCTAAAGTACAATCCTTTAGGGAGATTCACCATATTAATAGACTATTGACTTTACCCAGACCCCAAAGGTGGGCATTGGCGCTATCAAAAGGCCAAAAGCGTTACCCGTATTTGCGAGATTACGCTTAAAACATCCTTCAAGGATATCTAGATTAAGGTTAGGTTAATCTTCCTTAAGTCGAACGATTTAGATTCTTTTTTGTTAAGATTTTATTTACATTTAAAGGAACCTAATTCCAACCTCGTTATGAAATATCTATCTAGACTTTTTTTATGCACTTCACTATGCCTTATCCTATCCTGTGAGGAAGAAACCTACGTAACTCCTACAGTTAACGAAACTGAATCTATCAAAGTAGATGAACAGGAATTCGCTAAAAAATTAGAAAATCCATATACTCTTGAGAATATGCAAAGTGCTTTGGACAGCATCAATTTTGCCATAAACAAGGGAAATATTAAAGACGAAAAAGGCGGCGTAGCCTTCAAGCCTGGCAATTTTCAAATTCAGGCAAACATGCTTTATATCAAGTTTACACCTCAAACGCCCCAAGAGGAAATGCAGTTAAAACGGGATACTACCCTAGCATTAATCGACTATCCCTTGGGTTATGAGTATTCCGATGAATACTTTTTGAACCGAACACCGCTGGGGGAAAATGAGATTCCAGTGTATTATACTACCGTATCACCCAATAAAGTTTTACCAGAAGGTGTGGCATATGAAGTTTTGGAGGAAATGTATATTCCCACAGAAGACAGCTACTTCCAAAACGTACAAGACCTGACCTCCAAAACGGGTATTATTTCCAACAAAACGGATTTTGGAAATCATTTGATGCACCAAGCGCTGAAACAGACCAATAACCTAGAATTAGATGGCCTAAATGATATGCCGGACCCTCTGCCCGGAGTAATCGGTATACGGATTGGTAGTCGTTGGAGACCTGAAGGAACCATACGCATTTGGGATGGCGCTATTGGAACGACAACCACCAGCAGACAGGTTTTTGTTCGTTACGAATGGTATGACTGTGGTGGAAATGGAGGAGATGACGGAGATGGAAATTATTACAAATCCAATCCAACAAATCTAGACAACCCAAAAAGTTCAAGAGATAGTGCAAACGGTCGGTGCCGAAGAGCCGTATATAGAACAGAATACACGACCGTTCCTGGCAGTTATGTACCCTTGGATGGTGCCCAAATTTTGTTACGCGATACGTTTACCATAGGGAATGCGATTACCAATACTTCAGGGTATTATCGTTTTGGGACGAAAGTGGGGAAACTGCGTTATATAATCCAATGGGAACGTTATCAGTACAGCATAAGGGATGGGAGACTTTTTCAAGCTGAGTATCGTGGACCAAAACAAAATAGACGATGGGACTATGACCTGAAAGGTGGAGAGCATGAGTACTTTGGTCATATCCATAGAGCAGCTCACTACTATTACTATGGGAATATCGCAGGCCTTAAAAGGCCCCCGAATAACTTCACCAATCGGCAGACAAAAATTGCCGCGGCAGAATCTTGTTGTTCTGGAGTAAACGAGTATTACCTACCGTATTTAACCGGTGGTATTTGGCCTACCATTACCATAAAGCAATATGGTGCATCCACGCCAAACATTTTTGGGGTCACCATCCATGAAATTTCGCACTCTACTCATGCCGCCGCCGCACCACTCATTTTTCCAATTGCGGAAAACCGCATGCGAGAAACGTACGCAAATACTATTGAATGGTTTTTGACCACGAGATATTACTCGGCCCGGATTCCAGGATATGAATACGACAACTACCAAGACCGTTATATCGGTAGAAGAAGCAATGATGCTGTCTACACGGGACTTATGGTTGATTTAATCGACAACTACAACCAGCAAGTAGAACGTAGCGATAGCAGACTACCTTTTGATCGCGTCTCAGGATATAGTATTCAAGACATTGAAAAATATGTTTTTAAAAATGCGACCTTTGGAGGGCTAAAGGAAGATTTACAGCGTAATCTTTCGAACCCGACGGAACCCTTTTTAACTGAACTGTATGATGAATGGCAATAAGTTGAAGAACCTCCTTGTTTTTGTTTTATCCCTGAATATGCTTGCTTGTGGAAGCACCGACCAAGACGTGCTGTATACCTTTTCCATAAGTAATACTTCTGGAGAAGATATTACGATTCAAGGTTACAATTCCAATATTCCAGATAGGGTACAGCGCACTATTGTTGTTCCCTATTTGGATAGTTTTGAGGAACAAATTAAATCAAGGGATAGTGGACCCGATTATGATTTTAGTGATGTCTTTGAAGGAGATTCGATTATCATCAACTACAATAATCTGAGGACGCGCACTTTCACCTGCATTCGAAGAGGAAGTCAGGGAGTAGGATGTAGCGAACCGCGAAATATTCTTAACATCCTTCCCGCGCCTGTTTCGGGCCAAGACATATTGGCATCAGAATATGAATTTACCCAAACAGATTTTGAAAATGCGCTACCTATAAACTAATAGTTGGTTTTAGTATTTTTAAGGACTGGAAATCTTAAATCTCTTAGATGAATGCAATAACTCCCTTCCACGTTGCCATTCCGGTCCATAACCTGGAAGAATGCAGAGCTTTTTATCGGGAAGAATTGGGTTTTGAAGAAGGAAGAAGCAGCGACCACTGTGTGGATTTCAACATGTTTGGACACCAAATGGTGATTCATTACAAACCTCAAAGTCCTGAAGATACCCACACCAATGCCGTGGATGGCAAAGACGTTCCCGTACCGCATTACGGCGTAGTGTTACCTTGGGAAAAGTTTGATGGTTTTGCCAAGCGTTTGGCAGAAAAAGGCGTTCAATTCATTATTGAACCGTACATCCGGTTTGAAGGATTACCTGGAGAACAGGCTACCATGTTTTTTAAAGACCCAGCAGGAAACGCCTTAGAGTTTAAGGCCTTTAAGGATATGGGGCAACTTTTCGCGAAATAGCTTCGAAAGAACCTTAATTTCCTGCATTCCATCGAATTAAATACTCGCAGCACACGAATCGAGGCATCTGCACGTATAATTTTCTACCAAACGAACAACCTAGGTTCTAAAATACTTTGCTGTGAAAACAATTCTACTTTGTATTACCCTTATTTTTTCAGGTTTAGCTCTTGGTAGTTGTACCAACGACGAAGGTGAAAATGACTTGGATGTCCTAATGCCAGATGAGGATGAAACCAGTTTAGTAGAGGAGCAAAAAAAGCCTTCCGTAAAAAACTAATCTTGTTTACCTTGATGGCGTGCACGTGCCAAAAGGGTATTTTTCAACAGCATAGCAATGGTCATAGGCCCTACTCCCCCAGGAACAGGGGTCATAAAGGAGGCTTTTTCTGAAAGGCCTTCGAAATCCACATCACCGGTAATGTAATATCCTTTCTCTTTGGTTTCATCGGGTACTCGAGTGATACCGACATCAATAACAACCACATCTTTTTTGACCATATCCGCAGTTAAAAAACCAGGAACTCCGAGTGCAGATACAATAATATCAGCTTGAAGTGGCAACGCTTTAATATCCTTTGTACGACTATGGGTTAAGGTAACGGTTGCATTTCCCGCTTCTCCTTTTTGGCTCATCAAAATGCTAATGGGACGCCCTACAATATGACTTCTTCCAATAACAACAGTGTGTTTTCCAGAGGTTTCCACCTTGTAGCGCTTCAATAATTCCATTATACCAAAAGGCGTAGCAGGTATGAAAGATTCCATATCCAAGGCCATTCGACCAAAGTTGGTAGGATGAAAACCATCAACATCCTTATCGGGATGTACTGCTAGCAGAACTTTTTGCTCATCAATATGCTTTGGTAAAGGCAATTGAACGATATATCCGTCTATCTCAGGATTATTGTTCAGGTCCTCAACCTGTTTTAAGAGCGTTGCTTCAGTCGTTTCTTCAGGAAGATGGATTAGCGTGGAATCAAAACCAATTTTTTTGCAAGAGCGTACCTTACTGCCCACGTAGGTGAGACTTGCCCCATCATTACCTACTAAAACAGCAGCTAAATGTGGTACTTTTTCGCCGCGCTCCTTTATGGTTGCGACTTCTTGGGCAATTTCATCTTTGATTTGGTTAGAGACTTTCTTTCCATCCAAAAGGATCATATCCGATAGGTTTTCGTTGCGTCTAGCGCATGTTTTGCATCATTTGAAGCATCTTTTTACCGCCGCCGCCTTGCATCATCTTCATCATTTTGCTCATTAGCTGGAATTGCTTCAACAATTGGTTCACTTCTTGAATGGTACGACCACTTCCCAAAGCAATTCTCTTTTTGCGGCTGGCGTTCAATTTGGCAGGATTCGCCCGTTCATCAGGCGTCATAGAATGGATAATGGCTTCCACATGTTTAAAGGCATCATCGTCAATATCCATACAACGCATTGCCTTTCCAACCCCAGGAATCATGCCCATGAGGTCTTTCATATTACCCATTTTTTTGATTTGCTGAATCTGACTTAAAAAGTCATCGAAACCAAATTTATTCTTGGCAATTTTCTTTTGGATTTTCCGTGCTTGCTCCTCATCAAACTGTTCCTGAGCACGTTCCACCAAGGAAATCACATCTCCCATGCCCAAAATACGGTCTGCCATTCTGGAAGGATAGAACACGTCAATCGCATCCATTTTTTCCCCTGTTCCAATGAACTTGATGGGTTTGTCAACTACAGATTTTATGGAAATGGCGGCTCCACCTCGGGTATCCCCATCCAATTTGGTCAGAATGACCCCATCAAAATTCAATACGTCATTAAAAGCCTTAGCAGTATTCACCGCATCTTGACCCGTCATGGAATCCACCACAAAAAGGGTTTCTTGTGGGGTAACTGCCTTGTGGATGTTGGCAATTTCAGTCATCATTTCCTCATCCACGGCCAAACGACCCGCGGTATCGATGATGACTACGTTGCACCCTAATTTCTTTGCTTCGGCAATCCCTTCTTTAGCCAGGGTTACCGGATTTTTCTCCTCTCTGTTGGAATAAACATCCACGCCAATTTGCTCTCCTACCACGTGCAATTGGTCAATTGCCGCAGGGCGGTAGACGTCACAGGCAACCAAAAGCGGCTTTTTGGTTTTTTTGCGCTTCAGGTAATTTGCCAACTTACCGGAAAAGGTGGTTTTACCAGAACCTTGTAGACCTGACATCAAAATTACAGAAGGATTACCGGTTAGGTCAATATCTTCAGCATCACCTCCCATCAACTCGGTCAATTCGTCTTTGACGATTTTTACCATCAATTGGCCCGGTTGCAAAGTGGTCAATACATTTTGACCCATTGCCTTTTCTTTTACCCTATTGGTAAACTCTTTGGCAATTTTGAAGTTGACATCCGCATCCAACAGCGCGCGACGTACTTCTTTTAAGGTTTCTGCTACGTTTATTTCGGTGATTTGTCCGTGCCCTTTGAGCACGTGCAAAGCTTTATCCAGCTTATCACTTAAATTGTCAAACATGGTCTTACGTCATTTTTGAAGAAGCACAAAGTTAATCAACTGTAGGTTTTAGTCATTGCTTTTGTGGACCAAATTCGTTTTCAAGGTTCTAGCGCTTGGTAAAATCAAGTTGGAGGTAGTAAAAATAGAAAAGGACGGTCTTGGGGAGAACCGTCCTTTTCGCGTCAATTGGGGAAAAACTTATGGCTTTTCAAAAACCAAAATCTTGGTTAGGCCTTCTTCTTCATAGGCTAGTTCTATACGGTTCGCTTCGGTGGAAACGAAGTACCAGCATTCTGTTAATTTCTGCAACGTATCACTATCTTGAATGTTCAGATAGAAAATTAGATTCTCTTCAGCATCGCGAGCAACTCTCCAAAGTCCAGAGGCTATTGGGTCATCATTTACAGATACTTCAACCTGATGCATCATTGAGAAGTTGAAATCCATCTCGTTGAAGCTATCCATCATTTCCATTCCGTTTTCGGAATACATGGCTACCGTCCATCCGCCACCCATGGCTATATTTCTGATTTCGCGAACGTCCATATCATCGGCGCTGTCATCACAAACTCGAAGTAGTACCATTTCATGTCCAGTTTCTTCAATGCTGAACTTCAATCTATGGTTATCCAAGTGGCGTAAAGGCCAGTCGAAACTTACATCTGGTTCTTGTCCAATGTTAATCAGTAGTGATAGTACTTGGTCATTATTGTATCCTACTTCCCAAGTTCCTTCCAAAGTGTTGATACCGTTACCTAGCGTTACTGTTCCGTCACCATTGAAGTTGAATTCGTATCCAAGTAGACGATCTACCTCTTCTTGGTCTTTGATAACTTTTTTGATAATCCACTCACACTCTTTCAAGGTCTCTCTTAGGGTATCAGGAGAGGTCTCATTGCCATCATCACCATTGTCGTCACCATCACAGTGTTGTCTTAGGATGATTTTGTTGCCATCATCTTGATATAGTTTGATGGTATGGTCTCCAATTTCGTATACCAACCACTCGGCATTGAAGTCAGGGAAACTTTCAAATTCCAAAGTCAATAATGGACCGTCTTCGGTAAAGCTTGAGCTCCATTCCCCGTAAACGATATTCCCTGTAGGTTCTTGAATGGCTACTCTACCACCTTCTTCAAAAATCATGGTGAAATCTGGGTACTGACCTGTCTGGTCTTGGCTATTTCGAATAACTTCTTTCACGGCCCAAGGGCACTCTGTCAAACAGAAATCAAAACGCTCTTCATCAAAATCATCATCATTGTAATCGTCATCGTCATCTTCATCACATTCATCCTTGGCACGCTCTAGGGCCTGGGCCAATTCGGCATTGCTACTCACTACGATTTCGGTACCGTCAAACTTTTTTAAAGTCACAGGAAAGTCAAGACTAACCAATTGGTCATCTTCCAAACCGCCAAAGAACTTACGCAACTCTTCATCGTTGGATACCATAACCTCACCGGTTTGCTGCTCGTCGGCATTGAAGGTGAAAAAGGTAAGTGGGTACACAAAATCAATACATTCAATGTCATCGTCATCCCCACCTTCAATACAACTGTTGGCCAATTCCAATAGGGCATCTTTGTTTTCGATTACGATTTCGGTAAAATCGGCCAATGTAATGGTAATGGGGAAAATAATGTCCAAAACATCTTCGTCGATGTCTACCTCGTCAAAAATCTCTTCTATAGCGTGTAAATCTTCACGAGCATCAATGGTGATTTGGATACCATTCACCTCAACAACGTAAGGGAATTTGATGGCTAAACAACTAGCACCATCTACGATATTATCAAACGAACCATCATTGGAGGAAGTATTTTTTATCAGTGCTGCTGTCGTGGAACTGGCAGTAATGGTTTGTTGGTTGTCGCCACCTACTTCTTCAAATTCTTCTTGGCAGGCCGTAAAGGTCAAGAAACTTACAAAAGCAAGAAGAATCGTAAGTTTTTGGGATATCTGTTTCATGATAATTGGGTTTTCTTGGTGTTACAGTGTTAGAACAATCGGAATTTAAAAAACCCTACTTTGCCTAATCTTTTTATGATATATTTGAGCCAAGTCTAATCGTTTTTTCATGGAGAATGTTTGTGAGGATGAGGTATATAGCACGATTTACAATGCTAATTCCAAAACGCTCTACAATTACATTTATTACAAGTTTGGGAATGCCGAAAAGGCAAATGATGCCATACAAGAGGCCTTTATAAAACTTTGGGAGAATTGTCAAAAGGTTGCTCCTGAAAAAGCCAAGTCTTTTTTGTATACAGTGGCCAACAATACCTATTTGAACGTATTGAAAGCCGAAAAGGTGCGATTGAAGTACGCCACAAACCAAAAAGACGTTAGTCATGAATCACCAGAGTTTTTGATGGAAGAAAAAGAATACCAACAAAAACTGGACGATGCCTTGAATGCCCTTCCCGAAAATCAACGCACTACTTTTTTGTTAAACCGTATTGACGGAAAAAAATATGCGGAAATTGCAGAAATGGAAGGAGTAAGCGTAAAAGCCATTGAAAAGCGCATGCATTTGGCTTTGAAGGAGCTGCGTAGTAAAATTGATGGAATTTAATTTATACTATTAGGTAGGGTAAATGTTTTTTTAGTTGTTATACTGTTAGACCGTTTTAAAAATGGAAGAGAATTATTTAGCAAAATGGCTCAACAACGAACTCTCGCCAGAGGAGTTGAAGGCCTTTGAGCAAACCGAGGAATATCAGTCCTACGTCAAGCTCAAAGCGGTTTCTTCGCGCCTTCAGGCGCCGGAGTTCGATATGGAAGGCACCTTTGCCCAAATTAAAGCTAAAACGGCTGGAGATACTGCAAAGGTTATTGCCCTTAAACCATACAAAAGCTTTTTGCGTATCGCAGCTGCCATCGCGTTGCTCATGGTAGGTGCTTTTGCATATCTCAATCTTTCCAATGAATCGGTTAGCACCGAAATCGCGGAAACCACAAAGCTTACCTAGCCCGATACTTCAGAAGTAGTTTTGAATGCTGATTCAAAAGTTACTTACGATGATACCGATTGGGACCTTCAACGAAATATTACCTTGGAAGGTGAAGCGTTCTTTAAAGTAGCCAAAGGCAAAACCTTTACCGTATCTACTGATTTAGGACAAGTACAGGTTTTGGGCACGCAATTCAACGTAGAAGCTCGAAAAGACTATTTTGAAGTAAGCTGTTACGAAGGATTGGTTTCCGTAACCTTCAACAATACTACACAAAAACTTCCCGCTGGGGCATCACTGCTCTTTATTCGCGGCGAACGCATGGAACGTACCGTTTCAAATCGTGAGCCCTCATGGTTAAACCGTGAGAGTTCTTTTGAGCGTGTACCCTTGCAATTCGTTATCAATGAACTCGAGAGACAATTCAAAATTGACGTCGCTTTGGAAAATGTTGATACCGAAGTACTCTTTACAGGAAGTTTTAACAACACTGACCTAGAAACTGCGTTAAAAAGTATAAGCACCCCATCAAAACTGAATTTCAAAGTATCGGGCGATAATGTACTTTTCTATGCAGAGGACACACCGTAAAACCTTAGGGCTTCTCCTTATTCTCTTTGGTTTTTCGTTTCTGGTCCATGCCCAGACTGAGGAATCCAAAGAAATTTCGCTTCTTACTCACATCAAACAACTTGAGGCTCGATATGAGGTCAAGTTTTCTTTTTTGAATGGAGACGTTGAAAACCTCACCATATTACCCCTTTCAGCGTCGCAAAACCTGCAACAAGAACTCCGCTATATCCAAGAACGGTTTCAGTTCAAAATCGACCCTTTGAGTGATAGGTATTATGCCATAGTCAAAAAAAGCTTGGTAAGGGTATGTGGAAGCGTGTTTGACAATTTCGCCCAAAACTCCATTCCAGGAGCTACGGTTGAAGTGATGAATTCTCAAGTTGCAGTTACGACAGACTCCGAAGGCAACTTTCAACTTGAATCCATTCCAAGAAACGCCACTCTTAAGATTCGGTATTTAGGATTTAACACCAAATACGTTCAAGTAGAAGACCTTGCTTTGCGAAGTGAATGTTCGGAAATCCTGCTCTCACAATTCTACCAACAACTCAAAGAGGTGGTCGTTTACAAATTCCTAACCACTGGAATCATCAAGGAAGAAGATGCAAGCATCACCATTAACACCAGAGATTTTGGAAATCTACCTGGATTGATTGAACCTGAAGTGCTACAAACCGTACAAGCCCTTCCCGGCATCAAAAGAATTGACGAAACCGTATCCGACATCAATGTTCGCGGTGGAACAAATGACCAAAACCTCATCTTGTGGAATGGCATCAAAATGTATCAATCTGGGCATTTTTTTGGTTTGATTTCAGCTTTTAATCCCTATCTCACAGAAAAAGTGACAGTGATAAAAAATGGCACACCGGCCCAGTATGGTGATGGGGTTAGCAGTGTGATTGCCATGGAATCTAAAAACACTATCGAAGACCAATTTTCAGGAGGGGCTGGCTTTAATTTTATTAGTGGCGATCTTTTTGGACAACTTCCCATCAACGAACGGCTGGCTGTGCAATTTTCCGCACGCCGTTCCACAACTGATTTTTTGAATACGCCCACTTACGATAGATTTTTCGACCGGGCCTTTCAGGACAGCGAAGTGACCGATGAAAACAACATTCGATTAGAAGATAATTTCGAACGCGAAGAAAACTTTTTTTTCTACGATTTCAGTGGTAAAGTGCTTTATGACCTTAATGAAGACCACAAGCTTCGATTCAATCTTATCAGTATCAGTAACGAACTCGAGTTCTCTGAAACCAATCGTACGTTGGATGAAACAACCAATAGTTTTTTACAACAAACCAACCTATCCTTTGGCGGACAATGGTCAGGGCAATGGACCGACCGTTTTCAAACCCATTTGAATGTCTACTACTCGAGGTATGACCTTGACGCTATCAACCTTTTTGCGAACCAAGTGCAGCTCTTGCTACAAAATAATGAAGTCCTTGAGGGCGCGGCTAAACTAGATACGCAATACATCTTATCTGAAACGCTACGCTGGAACAATGGCTATCAGTTTATTGAAACCGGAATCACAAACACCTCCGATGTCACACAACCGCCTTTTCAAAGTAACATCAAAGGCGTCATTCGGGTACATGCGCCCTATTCGAGCCTGCAATATCGGTCCAGTGAAAAGAAGCTTTTGGCAGAAATCGGTCTTCGGACCAACATTATCCAAAATTTGGGTACGTTCAATGAAATATTGTGGGAACCAAGGCTCAACGTAAACGTGAAATTAGCCAATCATTTACGTGCGCAGGTACTCGGGGAATTCAAAAGTCAAACCACCAATCAAGTAATCGACCTTGAACAGAATTTTTTGGGCATTGAAAAACGGAGATGGATTATTTCGGATAACGCAGAACTCCCCATCACCAAAAGCAAACAAGCTTCCGTAGGAATCAATTACGAGTTGAACGATTTCTATTTCGGATTGGAAGGCTTCTACAAACGGGTGGATGGTATCAGTACGCGAACTCAAGGTTTCCAAAACCAAAATCAATTTTCAGGCGAGATCGGTCACTATAATATACATGGCGTGGAACTTCTTATCAATAAGAGAGGTTTAAAATATAGTACTTGGTTAAGCTATGCCTTCAACAAGAACGACTACACGTTTGATATGGTTGATCCAAACACGTTTCCAAACAATCTGGACATACGACACACCTTGACTTTGGCAAGTACTTACGAATGGAAGGATTTGAAAATCGGGGCTGGATTAAATTATCGTACCGGAAAACCTTTTACCGAACCCATCTCCGAAGACGCCGTAAATACGAACGTTTTTCCTGCGCAAATCAATTTTGAAGAACCCAACTCCAGCAGATTACCCGAATACTTGCGTCTAGATGCTTCCGCAGTTTATAATTTAAGGTTGGGGCGCCGGGTCAAAGGTAATGTGGGGGTTTCCATACTCAACATCACCAATCGTAGAAATGTATTGAACACCTACTTTCGCTTAACAGATGACAATCAAATTGAAACGGTGGAGAACATTTCCCTCGGCATCACACCGAATATTAGCTTTCGGGTGAGCTTTTAATACGAGACTCCCAAAAAGAAATCACCAAAACATGCGGAAAAGTAATGGCCGCTAAAAAATAGACTAGAATGGACAGCATTTGGTCGATGTTATCTTTAAGAAAAAAGTACAATATGCCCAATCCTGCGATAGAAACTAACCAGTAAGGCAAGCTCGTTTTCAAATAGCGTATAAAAGTCTTCTTTGAACTATGCCCATACAAGAAAACCAATTGATCTCTCAAGGAGGGAATGCTATGCCATAGGATGAAGTAAATGGAAAAGCTCCAAATAAGGGAGGTTACATTGAATATGATAAACAATAATAGCAGTATGAACAGCTCCTCCACATAACGTATGGTAAGCAATTTTTTGGCCAGTAGAAACACAGCTGTGGATACCAATCCAATTGCCGAGAATAAAAACAAACTTCCTAACCATTCCGATTGAATTTTAACACCACTTAGTTCAGTTAACACTGGAACCACCTGTTCACGTTGTACATAAAAAAGCATAAACAGAATAAAAAGCCCATAAAATGAAAAAAATAGGGTGCTGCCAACAGCAGTTTGTTTAACGTTTGAAGACCAGTGCTGCTCACCAAAATGAAAGCCGCTAATCAACAGAAAAAGGGGCAGTGCCAATTGGGGCCAAATTGCAAACAAACCCAGGATACCAATGACCACTAAAATGTAAAACATAACTGCCTTATAAACAGAAAATTGACTCTGTTTCGAACGATAGGCTCGGTGTAATAATTGTATATCATTTGAGCCATGTAAAACCCCAAAAGACAGGATAAAAATACAGGATAAAACGGCCTCCAAAGTGGCTGTGGAATACGAGGAAAGCCATAGCACAAACACCGAAATCACCACCATGATGCTTTTCAATTTATCAAAAAAAAGTCCCTTTTGTTGAAGCATTGATAAAAAAATATAGACAAATTTATTGAATTATGTTTAGTTTTCACTACATTTGGTTAAACAAAACTAATTAACGTCTAATATATTATGGAAAGTTTATTCACTTCTATTCCTGCGGTAGCCAAAATGGCTACTAATGACTATGTTGGCTTTACATTCTTTGTAGGATGTATGGCAATGATGGCAGCTTCTGCCTTCTTCTTTCTCTCCATGAACGGTTTCGACCGAAAATGGAGAACTTCAATCCTGGTATCAGGACTAATTACCTTTATTGCTGCAGTACACTATTGGTACATGCGCGACTACTGGGCCGTAAACGGAGAGTCACCTACTTTCTTCCGTTATGTGGACTGGGTGTTGACCGTACCATTAATGTGTGTTGAGTTCTACCTTATCCTTAAAGTAGCGGGCGCCAAAAAATCATTAATGTGGAGACTTATCTTTCTCTCAGTAGTGATGCTTGTTACTGGATACTTCGGAGAAGCGGTGTACCGCGACCAAGCCCAAATTTGGGGTCTAATCTCAGGTATCGCTTATTTTGTAATTGTATATGATATTTGGTTGGGTCAAGCAAAAAAATTGGCACAGGAAGCTGGTGGAGCCGTCTTGCAAGCACACAAAACCTTATGTTGGTTCGTGTTGGTAGGATGGGCAATTTATCCAATCGGATATATGGCCGGTACGCCAGGATGGTATGATGGAATATTCGGAGGTTTCTCAATGGACGTAGTATACAATATTGGGGATGCCATTAACAAAATTGGATTCGGGTTGGTTGTTTACAACCTAGCTGTTACAGCTAGAGCTGAAGAATCAGCATAACCCTAATTCATAGTTTATTTAGTTGGTTATGGAAAAGGCTTGGTTTTCACCAAGCCTTTTTTACATTCTTGGTGGAACCGTTATTCCCAATAATTTGAAAGCGGACTTGATAATCAACCCAACCTTCTTGGAAAGGTGTATCCGAAAACGCTTTTTCGCTGCATCACTTTCTCCCAGTATACTTACCTGCTGATAGAAGGAATTGAATTCCTTTACCAAGTCATAGACGTAGTTGGCAATCAAAGCGGGACTATGTTGTTCAGCAGCATGCAAAACCACTTGAGGAAAACCTTGCATCTCCTTGAGTAATACCTTCTCTTTCTCATGAAGCGACATAGTCGTATCAAACACCTCGGTTTTTTCATCCTCGGTAATATTGGCTTTTCGCAATATAGACTGAATCCGGGCATAAGTATATTGAATGAAGGGACCTGTATTTCCTTGAAAATCCACTGACTCTTCCGGATTGAACAGAATTCGCTTTTTCGGGTCTACTTTTAAAATGTAGTATTTCAACGCTCCTAAACCAATAGTGCGATATAAGTCTTGTTTGGCCGTTTCGTCGTACCCTTCCAACTTGCCCAATTCTTTGGAGATATCTGCAGCGGTATCCTCCATATTTTGAATCAAATCATCGGCATCTACTACGGTACCTTCTCTACTCTTCATTTTGCCTGTAGGCAAATCCACCATACCATAGCTCAGATGATATAGTTTTTCGGCCCAAGCATATCCCAAACGCTTTAGAATCAAAAAGAGCACCTTGAAGTGATAATCCTGTTCGTTTCCAACAGTATAAACCATTCCTCCTATATCCGGAAAGTCCGTAACGCGCTGAATCGCAGTACCAATATCTTGGGTCATGTATACGGCGGTACCGTCTGCACGCAGTACGATTTTTTCATCAAGTCCCTCTTCCGTCAAGTCAATCCAAACACTTCCATCTTCTTTTTTAAAGAAAACTCCTTTTTCCAGACACTCTTCAACCACATCTTTCCCCAGAAGGTAAGTGTTGCTTTCATAATAGAGCTTGTCAAAATCAACACCCAGATTCTCATATGTGATATTGAAACCATCATACACCCAACCATTCATGGTTTCCCATAACGCAACAGTCTCGGCATCCCCTGCCTCCCATTGCCGCAGCATGGCTTGGGCTTCCATCAAAATAGGCGCCTCTTTTTCAGCTTTTGCTTTGTCCATTCCCTTATCTACCAAGTCAACAATCTCTGCCTTGTAAGCTTTATCGAAAGCGACGTAGTATTTCCCCACCAAGTGGTCCCCTTTTAAACCTGAACTTTCTGGGGTTTCGCCATCACCAAAACGCTGCCAGGCCAGCATGCTTTTGCAAATATGAATGCCCCTATCGTTTACGATTTGTGTTTTGTAGACCTTATGTCCAGCGGCTTTTAGTATCTCCGCCACAGCGTATCCCAACAAATTATTTCGGATATGCCCAAGATGCAAAGGTTTGTTGGTATTGGGCGAAGAGTATTCCACCATTACCGCATCCTTACTAGCGGGAGTTTGGTATCCAAAAGGAGCCTTCTCTTTTATGGAATTAAAAAAATCAAGGTAGTAGCCATCCGAAATAACAAGATTCAAAAAACCTTTTACCACATTAAAATCTTTTACTTCGGAAAGTTGTTCTTTTAAAAACCCTCCGATACGATTTCCGATTTCAATGGGATTTCCCTTGACCACCCTCAGCATAGGGAAAACCACCACTGTGATATCTCCCTCAAAATCCTTTCGTGTTGGTTGAAATTCAACACCGGGCAGTGAGGCATCGTATGCTTGTAATACAGCTTCCTTTACTTTTTCCGTCAGTACGGCTTGTAAATCCATAAGAGGCTTTTAAGGCAGCAAAACTACGTATTTTTTGCACTTTTGACCCAAAACCGGATGGTCACCTAGCATTTTAAATGTACCTTTATTGGAAGAGGTGAAAGCCACCTAACAACCTTCCCCCTAAATAACAACGACGTCTTTTTTACCTTAAAAAAACAGACCATGTTATATAATGTATCGTACAACGATAAAAAGATTACTCGAAAAATCGATGAGGAACTCGGAAAACCATTTACCTTAAAAGAGAGGTTTCAACTGGGGGGAATCGGTTCTCCAAAGCTTCATATTACCGAAGCCAGCATGGAAATCCAAAATCTACTGATACTGGACAACAACTTGAACACCTGCAATGTAGAAATGCGCCCAAAAGGCATTATCGTACGGTTTCGGTCACTGCTTGAAACCTATGGCCTTATCATTCCTTACTATAAACTGACACTCTACAAGGGTGATTTTGCCGTGTATTCCATATATCGAGACCATTATTTCATCAAAGTAAAAAGCGACACCAAAGCCATACAGAAGTATTTTAAAAAATTACTGGATTACAAGGCGGACAACGCCCCAACTTCCATTGAAGATTTATGATGCTTCTTCGTCTACCGACAACCTATATGTTTAAAAAACAGCCAAGAATAGAGGTTAAACCCAATGCCACCGACCGTAAACTAATCCGTGTGGGATGGTTGTTCATTGGATTGATTAGTGTTTTTTTAGGGGTGATTTATCAGAATATTCCCAGAATCATTCCTACCCATTTTAATCTGGAAGGGGTAGCGGATGGTTTCGGCGGAAAATCAATTCTGTGGTCACTACTAGGCATTAACATCTTGCTTTATTTTGGTTTGATGTTCCTGGCCACCAAAATAAAACCTTGGAATTTCAACTTTCCGGTCACTTTAACGGAGAACAATGCCCCTAAGGTGTATGCTTTGGGTATTCGAATGTTGGTCGTGATGAACCTTATTATCGTTTGGGTATTTGGTTTGCTTATCATCAGTATTCTAGGGCAGGTTTTTTACGACCAGGGATTAGGACTTTGGATGTTACCGCTGATAATGATTCCCATTTTTGGATGTATTTTTTATTTCACGACCCAAATGATGAAAGCTGCAGATGAAAAAAAATGAATTCATAAATACCGGTTCTTTTCCAATTAAACCCTGTGCGTTATGAAGATTCTCCTTACTGGTGCAAACGGTTATATCGGCAGGAGGCTTTTACCCAAACTTTTGGATATGGGTTGCGAGGTTGTTTGTGCCGTACGAGATGAAAAACGCCTATCCGTTGACGAGCACACGCGTAAAAGGATTTCAGTAATTGAAATTGATTTCCTGGAGAACGTGGAACCTTCCAAAATGCCAGAGGATATTGATATCGCTTATTACTTGATTCATTCGATGACGTCTTCCATTAGCGATTTTGATGAAAAAGAAGCTATCGCTGCGAAGCACTTTAACCAATATCTCGAACACACCAAGGTGACACAAGTCATCTACCTCAGCGGAATCGTTAACGATACAGAACTTTCAAAACACCTCTCTTCGCGAAAAAACGTTGAAGATATTTTGTACACCGGCAACTTCTATCTTACCGTGCTTCGGGCGGGTATTATTGTGGGTTCAGGAAGCTCTTCCTTTGAAATTATTCGCGATTTATGCGAAAAACTACCGGTAATGATTACCCCCAAATGGGTACTGACGCGCAGCCAACCTATTGCCATTCGTGATGTAATGTCTTTTTTGACTGGCGTTTTGGGAAACAGCAACACGTATGACCAATCCTTTGATATTGGAGGGCCAGACGTGCTTACCTATAAGGAAATGTTGCACAAATATGCCAATGTAAGAGGATTTAAAAATTGGATTTATACCGTACCCGTCATGACCCCAAAGCTTTCCTCATATTGGCTTTATTTCGTGACTTCTACTTCGTACAAACTCGCCATAAACCTTGTTGACAGTATGAAAATGGAAGTTGTCGCAAGGGATAATCGCCTTCAGACGCTTTTGAATATTGAAACCCATACCTACGAAGAAGCCATTGATATGGCCTTCAAAAAAATAGAGCAAAACTTGGTGGTCAGCAGTTGGAAAGACAGTATTGCCAGTGGACAGGTCAAAAAAGACCTGAAAAAATACATTCAAGTTCCTCGATTCGGCGTACTTAAAGATGTTCAAAAACTGAAAATCGAAAATCCAAAAGGAGTTTTGGAAAACATCTGGAAAATCGGTGGGGAAACGGGTTGGTATTATGGCAACTGGTTGTGGCGAATCAGAGGCTTTTTGGATAAATTAAATGGAGGACCCGGATTACGACGAGGACGAACGCATCCTGATAAAATTTTTCCTGGGGATGCCTTAGACTTTTGGCGGGTACTTTTAGCGGACCACGAAGGTAAACGTCTATTGTTGTTTGCAGAAATGCGACTGCCTGGTGAAGCTTGGTTGGAGTTCCGCATTGACCAAAACAATACGCTACACCAAGTGGCTACTTTCAGACCCAAAGGGCTATGGGGGCGTTTATACTGGTTTTCCGTATTGCCATTCCATTTCTTTATTTTCGGGGGCATGATTCGGAATTTAGCGAAGACGTAGATTCTTTTTCTTTTTATTTAAAAAAAGCCCTGCACAATGCAACCTTTGGTTTGAAATTTGCGTCTTTACAACAAACCTTCCCTTTTATGAAGCTTTTCAAATTGATGGGGCTTGCCCTGGTTCTTTTTTCGAGCAACTTGCAATTGTCCGCCCAAACCACGATCAGCACCAAACTTATTGACGAGAAAACCCAACAAGGTATTCCTTACGCTACCATTCAATACGGTGAAAACAGCGGCGTAATTACTAATGAGGAAGGTCGATTCAGCTTCACTTTTGATACCACCGAAACCCTTCTGGATTCGGTTTACATTTCTTCAATGGGATACCAAAAAACGGGCTACACCCTAGAACAGCTTCAAGATTCTGTAATTGGTATTCGTCCAAAGGCCATTGCACTCAGCGGGGTATATCTTTTTGATGAAGAGTTGGAAGTAGATGAAATCATTGAAAAAATGATTGAGCGTCTCCCCCAGAACGTGAATCAATCCCCAATAAAACAACGCTACTTTTTACGGCAATCCATTTTTGGAAACGTTCAAAAACTGGATATGGGGTTTGAGAAATCGTCCATCCCAGAGCTTGACAAAGCTTTAATTGACAGCTTGGGACGCGCTGTGCCCCGAAATTCTTCCTATTATACCGAAACCTTGGGTGACCTTTACATTGGAGATTCAGACTATAAAGTCAACATTGTAAAGGCTGCGGAGCTCTACAACAAAAAACAAATCAGTTCCGTTGAGGAATTAGGTGAACGCCTAGAAAACATGTTCAAGGAAAATGTAAAACGAGACTCCTATCTAAAAATCAAATCAGGACTTTTTAGCCAAAAGGTTCAGGTGGATTCCATTTTAACCGATATGGAGGAGGAACAAGCGGAAGTCATCGAAAACGAACTTGGTAAGGATACCATCAGCGGTTTGGTAGAAGAACAAAAGCAGATTTTTGATGAGATTCTGGGAGAGGTGTTTTACAAAGACGAGCCAAAGCTCAATGTAATCCGAAAGAAAAGAAAGTACCGGTATCAGCTGGAAGGGTATACTGACATTGATGATGCAGGGGTCTATGTTGTGCGTTTTGAACCTAAAGGCAGCGCAGACTTTAGAGGGCGTTTGTATATCAACATTGAAGATTTTGCCGTGCTTCAAATTGAATTTGAAAACGTGAAAAATCTACGCGACTTCAGACTTTTGGGAATCTACTATCGTGAAACTGTTTACAAAGGAATGATGCGTTTCGGAAAAATAGCCAACAATAAGTATGAACTAAAGTTCATGGATTTCAGCTTTGGAAGGTGGTTTCGTTTTGACCGTCCTTTGGATGTCATCGAAAAGAACAAAAACGTAAAGGGACGTCGCAAGCAAAACGAACTGCGGTTGAATATTGATTTTCAAATGGCCCAAAACAACAAATGGGAATTTATTGTGTATGATACCGAACCCATCTCACAAGGAACCTTTGATGCCTTAGAAGAAGACAAGAATATACAAGCAACCTATATGCCTTCATACAACCCGGAGTTTTGGTCGGGCTATAGCATTATGGAACCCAATCAAGCCATCCGAGAGTTCACGGTATCAGAAGAATAACTGAATTTTATTGCAACGAAAGACGCCACCAAGTAAATCCGTAATCTTGGTTTTTGTGGTTTTGCACCGTGGTTATCATAGCGAAGTCACCGTTTTGTAATTGAATCAGCGGAAAATATTCTCCCCCAACGGCCATGGCATCTCCCATTCCAAACCTTGACGTTATTTCCGGAAGAGCTGTTGGCGTCATTTCATGCACATGCCAAGTTCCATCCTTTTGCGTCAGCACTGCAGCATGATGCTTTAAGGTTTCGTTCATGCCAGAAACCCAGGTTAATAGCGGACCATCCTCACCCATGCTCATGAATGGATAGTAAATAGATTGTTCTGAAGTGGAAACCGTGGTTATTGCCCAATCCGATTGGGTTTCGTCCCACACACCCATTTTTAAGACTTGTCCCTCACTCCAAACATGAAACAACTCCCCTTTTTCAGAGAAAGCCAGAGGTTCAACCCAACGCGGTAAACCTTTGCCTAATTCCGGGCTCCACTCGCGCATTCCAGGTAGCGGAACCGAATTCCAAGTCTTACCCAAATCCTTACTCACTTTTATCAAATCCACCTCAGCATCAAAACGATTGCCAGAGGCGGACATTGGACTTACCCTTGCGGCCAATAATCCATTGGGTCCCGCAGTGAAATGACTTGAACCTCCTAAATCATGAATCTTAGGGCGTTCTTGCCACGAGGCCCCATTATCTTCGCTTACCCGATAATGCACTCCGTTTCCGTCATTCCAAACGATATGGACAGATTTATCGGATGCTAAAGTCACCCAAGGACGGTCATCAAAATCGTTTTGCGAGATAAAGTCCCACTTCCAATCCTCTCCACCGTTATCGCTTTGCCCTAACGCAATATGTATCCCTTTCATGGAACTCCAGTCAAAATTGGAAGTGTCTTCAGGTACTTTGGTAAATTTCATGGTCAGGAAGTAGACCTTCCCCGTATCGTCAACGACCAAATCCACATCGTAGTTTCCATCGGCTCCATCAGCGACAGTACCCACTTCCAACATTAGCCTTGTTTTTCCGGAATCAGTGCTTTTCCATAACTGTGGCGATGTACTTCCATTACGGTATCCAGTGACGTATAAATCACCATTGGGTGCCTCTGCCACCATAGGTTCACGCGCTAAATCACCTGATACTTTTACTTTTTCAGTTACCGTTAGCTTCTTTACATTTTGGGCAGATACGGAACTTGCTGCTGCAAAAAGTAAAACAAATAGGGGTAGTAATTGCTTTAGGGTCATCTGTTTAGGTTTTTCATTAAGGTACAATAATTAAGACTTAAAAACACATAAATCGCCCTCTGACCTAAATCTGAAAACCTATTTATCATGATTCCTATAAAACACCAAAACAAAAAGAATTGTCTTTTTAGGCTTTAGGCAGGAACACTTCTGCCATCATGCAACGCGCAGAGCCGCCGCCACAGGTTTCGATGGTATCCAAAGGACTGTGCAAAATAGGACAGTGTTTCTCAATAGCGTCAATTTGGTCTTGCCGCAGACTTTTGAACGCCGCAGAACTCATAACCATAAATCGCTTGTCATCGGCCCCCAATACTTGGAGCATATTCCCGGCAAATTGGTACATCTGCTCTTCAGTTATCGAAATGACTTCCCGACCATCTTTTTTGATATGTTCTACGACCATTTTCCGTTCTTTCTTGTCGTCAATCGTGTCCAAACAAATTACTACGAAGGTTTCGGCCATGGCCATCATAACGTTGGTATGGTAAATGGGTTTTCTCAAACCCTCTACGGTCTGATTTGCAGTGAAAATCACGGGGAAGCAATCAAAATCTTCGCAAAACTCAATAAACAATTCTTCATGTGCCCTTTCGGATAGAGCGCAATACGCTTTTTGGTTCATTCTATCTTTCAAAATACTTCCGGTACCCTCCAAGAAAACCCCTTCTGCCTCCGCAGCGGTATAATCCATGACATTGGAAATTTCGAATCCATTGGTTTCCAAAACATCGAAAATATCTTCGCGGCGCTCTTGACGCCTGTTTTCAGCGAACATGGGATATACACAAACTGTTCCACTATTGTGAAATGAAACCCAGTTATTTGGAAAAATCGAGTCCGGAGTATCCGGCACCTTGGTATCCTCCACAACGATTACATTTACACCATTTGCTTCGAGTTTCTGAACAAAGACATCAAATTCTTGTTGCGCCTTTCGATTTACTTCTTCTTGAAGCATCTCAGGTTGCTCCTGAAAATAGTTATTTACCGCGGTCTGCTCGTTCATTCGGAAGTTGACGGGTCTAATCATTAATATGGTGTTGGTAATTTGCATGGAGTGGTGGTATATTTTAAAATAATCGTCCGGCAAATATAGGTGCTATCGCAGTAATTTTATTACCTAAAAAAGTGTTTGGATATAGTTTATTTTTTGAGTTTTCCCTCAAAATCCAATTCCCTTTGAAAAGGTTGTAGAAGATGATCTAGGATTAGGCTCAACTCGCGCCTATTTAGCTTTGCTTTAGGCGAGAATGCCCTTGTGATTCCTTTGGACTGCCATACTTCTTTTACGGTTTCCAAAGAGATGGTCTTGTCTATCTTTCCCAATAGATTTACCAGAAAATCTGGGGTTACCATTTTGCCCGAAGCAGGTTCAGTCTTCAAGTTTGGGTAGAGTTCGAGCAGTCCCGTTTTCAATTCAAATTCGGAGACCTTTCTTTCCGGGTAAAACCACGTTTCATTGGCCCATTTGTATGGAACACCAAACCCTTTTAATATGCCTGAGGCAGCGGTTCGCTGAATCGCCTGAAAAGCGTGGTCCGAAGGAGTCACATCTACAAAAGGCATAAGGTAGGCGTTATGATCTAGCAGCGCCTGTTGTACCTTTCTTATGGATACTTCAGAAGTATTTATTTGGTCTTTAATCGCTACTGCCGCGATGGCCCCCGCGGCTTGGCCAATACCGAGTACCACCGGTTGCAAGCGTGTTGTACCATTCACAATGTTGGACACGCTGATGTTTTTATCGGCTACCAGAAAATTTTCAGTCTTTTCGGGAATTAAACTTCCTAGGGGTATGGAATAACTAGGGACTTTGATATTGATAAAGTCAATTTCAGGCGCCTCAGGATTCTTGTTATGGTGATGATCTATCGGATAGTCTCCCACAGCAATCCCCGTTTTATAAAAGTTAAAGTCATAAGGACTTTCCAAATGATTTACCGTCAAGGTCACTTTGCCCTTCACGCGTCTCCCTTCACGGTGATACGGAATCATGGGAAAATTATCTTTCGTTGGAAACTCTTTGACCAATCTTAGGTTTTTGAAACCCAACTCATTTTGGATATAGTAGACAAAACCTTGGGTGAAGGCTTTTGCCCTTTGTAAGGCGTCTTCCTGTTCCTTTTTATTCATATTGGGCCAGTCTACGAAAAAGTCATTTCCACAATTAGGCCAATTGATCATATATTTTTTGTTCGGAAGCTTCCCATAATTCAACATCTGCTGGCAATCGGTAACTGAACCAAACATTTCCCCGCCTTCCCGTTTACACGCGCAAGCATAGTCCCCTAGGGTGTAGTTTTTGGGTTTTTTGACCAATCCCTTGTTATGTTTTGAATCCCCAACATCTTTTAGGATAACAACATAAGTCAAGTCCTGGACTATGGTATTGGACTGTTTAGGAGCTTCTTTTTCACCTGTATCTTCCTTGGAATCCATCCCTAAGCGAAAGTCTGCCCCAACCAATGGCAACAATTCTCCGGTTTCCGTTGCATCAATAAGAATAGCTGCCTGAGTGGTATGTGTTTTTCCTTTCTTTTTGTATTCAACCACCCATTGCGCTCCCTGTTTTTTAACTCTGGTATAGTCTGCTTCATAAGTTATCTCCAGATTGGGAAAATGGGTCATGCTTTGTAGGATGGCATTACCGACAGAAGGTTCAAACAAAGTATGGCTTACCCATCCGGTGGCCACTGCTTTAGGCCCGCCGTAGTGTGCATATAGTTTTTCACGGAATTCTCCCCAAATACCGGATGGCATCTGATGATTTCCATCAATAGCCGAAACTCCAGCCGAAGTAAGCATCCCTCCCAACCAAGTGGTCTTTTCAAGAAGCTGCACCTCAATACCCATTCGGGCGGCTTGAATCGCCGCTGAAGTACCTCCTGCCCCGCCACCAACGATTATTACATCTACCCGCTTCTGAGCATTAAGATGAAGGCAAAACATGATAAAAACGATACAGAGGATTCCTTTCTTCATCTGCTCACATTTTTGAATAGGTTTTAGTAAAAAATGAAGTGTGCTTTTTCAAACCTTCATAAAAGAAAAACACCTCACTGGTTAATCCCAAATCTCTATTAGTTTGAACCATTCGTTTTAGAAATCTTTTGGAAGGGTTGTAGTCATCCACCTGCAACAAAATACCGGGCACGAAAAGATGTTTCTCATTTTCTGTTATGGACTCTAGGTTTGCTTCCAAAGTGGAACGATACGACGCGATATCATACCGATACACTTGCGGTATAATTTGGTCAACCCATCCATTTTTTACCCAAGTGGGCCAATCTTGAAGATATTCTCCTTTACTCCAAGGATAAATACTGGGTGCCATGGTAACCAATACCTCTGAATCCAAAGTTTTTACTGTTCTGTACAATTTCTCTGCGAAAAGATTCAATCGCGACGCACGCCAATTAACCCAATTTGCATCGCGATAATTTTCGGGTGGGGATTCTCCTTGATGTTCTTTTTCGTATTCCGAAATGGTATAAGCATCATAGCCTCCAGTTGAAGGGTTTGCTGGAAGTCTATCATCCCCTTGGATGCCATCAATGTTATAGCTTTCTACGACTTCGGTAATCAATGAAAGCAAAAAATCCTGTACCTCTGGGTCAAAGGCATTCATCCATTGGAATCCGTTTTTGGATACCAGTTGGCCCTCGGAGTCTATAGCTTTCCAATTGGGCTTCTTTCGGAGAATATGCCCTCCGTCTGCTTCTTGATAACTTGAAGAAAACCCAAATTCAAACCAAGCATGTACATGCAATCCTTCGGCATGTGCCTCTTCAATTAGCGTTTGTAACATGTCAAACTTTGAAAATCTGGGCATCACCTCAACACCAAAATACTTTTGCATCACTTTGCTGGGATATAAGGTGTGCCCCCTATTCCAGACCACCACATAAATGTTGTCCAAACCTATGGATTTGCATCGCTGGACAGTCTGTTTGATATTCTCCCTGCTATCCAAAGCCTTGCTGGCGACATCGGTCAACCATACGCCTTTTTGCGATTGCGAAAAACCAACCCAAAAAACGGACAACATCAAACAGCAAATACTATAATTAGTTATTCTGCGCATAAATTTAGGTTTCGAGTGCCATTGAAATCTCAAGCAAAGCACGTGGTACATGAAAGCAGCCTATCCATTTTCCACCTTTAAGGTTGAGCAAAAGTTCTCCTTGGCGATTCAAATAACCAAACCACTCGCCACCATGGTCCGAGTCCCTAAAATGATTCCAGGTATAGTCATGTACTTTTTGAAACCATTTTTCCGCTTTAGGACTTTGATTATGGGCGTAGGTTTTTGCCAGAGCTACCAAGGTCTCCAAGTGGACCCACCATAGTTTCAGGTCCCATTCCAATTTTTCAGGTGGATGGCCGTTGGCATCCAAAAAATATAAGATGCCTCCGTAGGTTTCATCCCACCCTCTTTCCAGTTGCTGATACATGATGGTTTCGGCCTTTTTCACAAGTTCCGAATCTCCTTTTCGAAGACCAATGTTCATGATAAACCACATGGCTTCTATCGCATGACCGGGATTTAACAATCTGCCTTCAAAACTGTCCAAAAAAGCCCCATCCGAAGAGATGTTTTCGTATACCAAACCACGCTCGGCATCATAAAATTGATTCATCACCAAATCCACAAGGGAGTTCAGCACATCTTCTACTTGACCTTTTCCCAAGATATGCTCCAATTCCAGAGCGAGGTTGCATAAAATCATAGGTAATGCAAAGTCCTGCATATTCCGCGTTCCAGGGTAGCGCTTGTTGTACTTCCCTTTGGGGTTGTCTTTTCGAGAAAGAATATTCTGAAAGGTGTCCGTCGCAATTTGGGCATAGGTAGCATTGGCTTCAACCTTGAAAAATTCCGCAAAGGCCATGGCAGCAAAACAGTCGGAAAAAATATTATAGGGTTGCACCAGCGGATTTCCTTTCTGGCTTAAGGAGAAGTACCAATTTCCTTTATTATCTCTCCCATATTTTTCGAGAAAATCAATCCCATGCTTCGCGATGGTTTTCCATTGGGTTTTTGCTTCGAGTCCATGGTACAACTTTGAAAACATCCACACCTGTCTTGCCTGTAACCAGATAAATTTGTCCGTATCATAGACATTGCCCTCTGCAGTGAGGCACGTAAAATACCCTCCGTGGTTGGCATCAATGGAGTGATTCTCCCAAAAGGGAATAACGTTTTCCAGAAGCTCTTTTCGATACAGTTCGGCGTACTTTCTTAACACAGGCTACGAATTGGTTTTGGCAATGATTTTTGCGAAGTGTTCCACATATCGATTGTATAAATGGCCTGCCTGAGGGTACGCAGATTGCGGGCTCATAAAATGGGAAAACTCAAATGTGATGGCCTTTTGACAGCCTGCTTTTTCTGCCGCGCGCATTTTCAACAATAGCTTCTCAAACTTGATGGGCAGAAATTTTATCGGCATATCCCGGTCAAAAGATTCAATGTTGGTCCATGATTCCATCCCATAAGTATCTGCAAGCTTTTTATTTACGACCAAATAATCTTCCAATTCATCATAATCCACATGGCCATCTTGAAACGCGACAATGTCCACTGCACCTTGAATACCGGCGAAGATTTCATCCCACTCTTGATGATGTTGTTCAATAGATACCGTATCGCTTTTGGTAGTGGCACTTTCTGAAGCCATTACTGCTTTTTTCCCATCAATCCAAGGAGATATCAACACAGGAAGTCCATTGCTTATCTCTTTACAATGTTTTCCTAATTTGGATATGGTTGAAATAGCGCCTTTCGTCTTTCGGCTAAGTTCCAAACTCAAATACCATCCTTTGAAACTCTTGAAATGTCCATACTTTTTGAAGGCTTCTTCAACTACCAGGAAATTCACCTCTAGCTCATGGGTCATATCCCCTGTTTTCCAATAGTCGCCACTATCGTAGGTTCCGAAGAAGAAATCCATTCCGTATTGGTCTGACAACTCCAAGAACTGCTGAACCAAATCAACAGGAGGAACAAAACATTGCTTTTCCTGAATTAGATATTCCGATGGATAGGTCAAAAATTTTTGATATCCGGAACGGATAAGGACCACAGTGTTGATTCCCATTTTCTTCATGTATTGGAAATCTTGGTCCCATTCCTTCCTGCCCCAGTTCTGATGGGGAATGTCATGACTGATTTCATCCAAAAACGTAGCACTGATGATTAGGTTATCTTTCATTTTAAGCTATGTTTTTAAGGTTGTCCCACCAGAATTTTTTGAGTAGGTAGCTTGTCAGAATTAGGATGGCAGACCATATGACCATTTCTGTATTTTCCCGAAGCATAAAATAGATTGGGATAACTACTTGAGCCATTTGCCAAACGATGCCCACAAGAATGTTGAAACTATCCCGTTTAAAATCTTGATTTGGAACAAAGGATGGGTCTTCTTCCATTACTTCCCTTTTGATGGGCCCCCAAATTCCCCAAGGTTTGGTCTGTTTGTAGAATTGCTTCACTTTTTCCCTATTGGGAAGAGGTTCCACATACGTCCCAATTATACATCCGATAAAGGAAATTAGAAATATGATGGGAAACACAAAAATGTCTACATACTCTGGAAAGAAAAATAACTTTACCGTGGAAGCTATCAATCCGAATAGCATGCCCCAAAAATAGCCGTTGCCGCTAAAGCGCCACCAAATCCATTTGAGGACATTAGCCGCGACATAACCGCCGTACAATGCAGAGCTCAACCATAAGATGAGTTCGTTCAGGGAACCGGCATTCAATCCAAAAACGATTCCGACCATCACCATGACCAAAGAAGAAAGGATGCTCAGGTTCACCAATCGCTTATCAGGTGCTCCGGGGGTGATGTATTTTTTATAAATATCATTCACCAAATACGCTGGTGCGGCATTAACGAAAGCGGCAAATGTTCCCATAAAAGCAGCCAGAAACCCGGCCAGCATCAAACCCTTTAACCCCACTGGAAGAAACTTGTTTATGGCCATTGGGAGTACTTGTTCAAAATCTATGTTCTCCCTCATACTTAGAAGTTCTGGACCTAAATGCACCAGTGAAAGGACGGTAAACCCAACAATCATAAAATAGCGTGGGATATAGAGTACGCAGATGGTCAAAAAACTCATTTTAGCGGCTTCGCTTGGACTTTTTGTAGCCAGAATGCGTTGCATATCATATGAAGGGACATGACCAGCAATTGAAGCAAATATTCCTTTTAACTCCATCAAAACGAACAACAACCCAAAGAGGTCAAAACCGTCATTCGCTATTTTTGAATTCACTTGCGGAAAAGCAGCATTGCTCCAATCAAGATTTAGATTCCAGCCAAACCCTAAATCTTTCCATCCCTCGGGAACAATTTCGTCAATTTGACCTGCATCGACCATATTGTAGGCTATGATTCCTACCCCAATACAGGCAATGGTCATAATCACAAACTGCATCACTTCGGTAGCCACAACACTATGCATGCCGCCTTTTACGGTGTACAACGAGGTGAGTCCGCAAACGATTAGCGCGTAGCTTTTGGCAGAAGAAACTTGATATCCAAAAATGTCAAAGGCCAAATCCCAGGGTAAAATCGACGTGCAGTATTTGCCGATACCTTCGAAAAAATAAGCGATAAATCCGAGAACGCTGATTACCGCGAAAATGACAATAATGATATGGGAGAGTTTGGCGCCCTTGCCGTCTCCAAAACGAAATGTAATCCATTCTGCCCCGGTCATCACGTTGGACCGGCGCATCCAAATTGCGAGGTATACAAAAACAAAAACTTGGTTCCAAACAGGCCATAGCCAGGGCAACCAAGCACTTTTAAGTCCGTAGACGAAGAGAATGCCCACGGTCCACATAGTTCCGGAAATATCGAACATACCCGAAGCGTTGCTCAACCCCAAATAATACCAAGGCAATTGGTTTCCTCCGAGAAAATAGGATTCTAAATTTTTGGAGGCTCTTTTGGAAAGATAGAAGCCGAGTAGGAGAACTCCAATAATATAAGCTATGACGATTCCAACATCCCAGTAAGAAAGTGTCATAGTATACTTATATCTCTAGGCTTTCAGTCTAATATACATAATTATCCCTTGCACAAGTAAGCGGTGTACACAATTCAGTATCGAAAAAAGATAGTGCCTAGCTTCTCACCAAAGGAAGCGTACTGCAACGAAGTAGACCCTCTTGCTTGGCAATCTCCGCATAAGGGATTTCTTCAACTATAAAACCTTGCTCGCGCAACCAGGTATTCAAGCGTGTAAAGTTCTGTTCGGATACAACGACTTCTGGTGAGATGGAAAAAACGTTGCTGTACATCTGATACATTTCGTCTGCTGAAATCTCAAAGACGTTATCCTGTCCAAAGAAATCCACCAACCATTGGTATTCTTCCTCAACTAAAAACCCATTTTTATGTAGAATAGCCTTGTCCTTACCTACGGGCTGAAAACAACAATCCAAATGCAAGGCATTGATTTTAGGATTGGTATTGGATTTACGTAACTCAAATGCCTTGACCTTTTTATGCGGAAACATTTGGGTGATGTATTCCACAGCCTCCTTATTTGTTCGAGCCGTTATAAAGTCAGGGTAATCTGGAGCAGTGTACGTGCCTATAAAAATATGGTCGTTCCAGGGCATGACGTCCCCACCTTCGATATGAACTTCCTCTGGCGGACGAACTACGTTTTCAGGTCCAACAGCTTCCAACACATGTGAAATCGCTTCAAATTCACGTTCGCGGTCTGGGAGAATGTTCGCGTGGAAAAGTTTGTCTTCAATTACGAAAGCAATATCCCTAGAAAATATCTGATTACAATTTTCTAAAACCGAAGGGCGAAACACTTCAACATGATGCTTTTTTAAAACTGTAGCGAATGCCTCCATCTCTGGAATCATATCTGCTTCTAGCGGATAGGTTCCGGCGAGAATATGTTCCCTTGACTTTGGGTCATATGCTTCCTCCAAACTTGGGGTTGGGCCACAACTTACGGCAGTACCCAAAACCACTGCTTTAAGGGTATCGGTTTCGTTTTGAATATTGAGTTCGAGCGTATGTACCGGTTTTTTGACCATGTCTTGTTTTAGGGATATACCTTCATAAATTCTAGGGCAAATCTAGTCTTTTGGCATTGATTTACCACAACGGAAAAATGAAAAAAAACCAATCGGCCAATGGAAAAACCATATTGTGACCATGCTTTCATTTTTGTATTTAACAATCTGATTTACAAATAGTTAAAATTAAATAAATTTCAAAGATTTCTCATGAAACCATAGTTGATTTTCGAACTGATTTGGCTATCTTAAAATTGAGTTTTGTGCAATATGCGTCCTATAGTTATCCTTCTTATGGTTGTTGCGGCTGGAAGTGTCACCTTGCTTTTATGGCCAAAATCAGACCCGCTGCCCGGTGCGTATTATGTAGCTGTTAGCCCCACCAAAACGTATGGTATTTACAAATACCAAGATTGCATAACACAGGAGAAACACACTAAAGGAAACCCACAACATTTGTTAGGAAGTAACCCCCGACCCCTCTCTCTTCAAGAAAGGGCTCGTTTGGATATTCAAATTGGGAAATACAAAACTACTTTGGATTCCATTTTGCATAATTTAAACACCATAGACGCCCATCATTACCTGCACGAGGAATACGACCGGTACTATACGCTGCTCGTACAGCCACAAAATTCACCCGTACGTTTATACTACTATGCTGAAATCCTCGAAACCTGTTATGTAAAAGACCAAGCATTGAATCTTGGTTCTGTTGTATATCAGAAAAACAAAAAAAGGTAGCTTTCCAAGCTACCTTTTTGTTTTTAACGACTTGCAAGGTCTTTAAAAGCCCTGGCGTTTTCGCCGATATATATTTGTCTCGGACGGCCGATAGGCTCGTTTCGCAATCGCATTTCACGCCATTGCGCAATCCATCCAGGTAATCTACCCAAAGCGAACATCACCGTGAACATGTCCGTTGGAATACCCAAGGCACGATAAATGATTCCAGAATAAAAATCCACATTGGGATATAGTTTTCTTTGCACGAAGTACTCATCTTCCAACGCTTCTTTTTCCAAACCTTTGGCAATATCCAAAATAGGGTCTTCAATACCCAAGTTTCCTAACACTTCATCAGCTGCCTTTTTGATGATGCGTGCGCGAGGGTCGAAATTCTTATAGACACGATGTCCGAAGCCCATTAAACGGAAAGGGTCACTTTTATCTTTGGCCTTGGCCATATATTTTTTGGTATCTCCACCGTCTGCCTCAATGGCTTGCAACATTTCCAAAACCGCTTGGTTGGCTCCCCCGTGAAGTGGTCCCCACAAGGCTGAAATTCCAGCAGAAAGGGATGCAAATAGCCCAGCATGGGAAGAACCTACAATACGCACCGTTGAAGTGGAGCAATTTTGCTCATGGTCCGCATGGAGAATCAATAGTTTATCGATAGCGTCGATGGCAATTTTGTCTTTTTCGTACTCCTTGTTAGGTTTTTTGAACATCATCTTATGGAAGTTCTCTACATAACCCAACGTATCATCTCCATAATCCAAGGGGAGGCCCTTTTTCTTACGCTGTGTCCATGCCACCAGCACTGGAAATTTAGCAAGTATGCGAACAATAGACCGATACATAGCAGTTTCGGACGCTACATCCACAGAAGTAGGATTAAACGCCACCAATGCACTCGTCAAAGAAGAAAGAACGCCCATTGGGTGTGCTGCTTTTGGAAAGGCATCCAAAATCTTTTTCATCTCCTCATCCACCTGAGATTCCTCTTTGATATCGTTGTGGAAAGTATCGAGCTGTTCTTTGTTGGGAAGCTCTCCAAAAATCAAAAGATAGGCTACTTCCAGAAAATCTGCTTTTTCGGCCAAGTCTTCAATGGAATATCCTCGGTAACGAAGAATTCCTTTCTCACCATCCAAAAACGTGATGGCACTTTCGCAGGAACCGGTGTTTTTATACCCTGGATCTATGGTAACGATACCGCTTCCGGTTCTAAGGGTTTTGATATCTATGGCCAATTCATTTTCACTACCTTGAATGACTGGAAATTCATATGATTTTCCAGCATATTGAAGTATTGCGCTATCCGACATTGTTTGTTTTAAAAGATTAGTAAAATAGAACCGGAAATTTACGAAAAAGCGAAGGCATTAACAATTTGCCCTTGCTATTTAATTCCTTCTTAACAGCTTCTTTGGGAGTTAAAGAAGAAGGAGCCTTTCTAGTTCAACAGATATAGCTGTTTGTAATACGCGTCCACCGATTTTTTCCAAGTAAATCGCATCCGTTTTGCGCTCGCTTGGATTTTTTTCCACGTAGCTTTATCATTTTGATACAATTCCAGAATATCGTCAAAAGCCTTTAGCATATTCTTGATTTTCTCTTCATAGGTATTCCCATCAAAAGAAAAGCCCGTTTTCATGTCTGACACCGTGTCTTTTAGACCTCCTGTGTGATGTACCAAACAAGGGTTTCCATTGCGCATGGAAAGCATTTGGCTTATTCCACAGGGCTCAAACAAACTCGGCATAAAATACAGGTTGGATTCCAAATAAATGGAGTCAATCAACTTTTCAGATTGCCCGTTGGTGAACACAAAATTCTTGTGTTCGTAGCTCAATTTTCGGAAGAGTTCTTCGTACTCGGGCGCCCCTGTGCCCAGCAACATGAAAATACCATTTACGGATTCCAGTTTTTTCAAGATTTCGACAAAGGCCTCCGGTGAACGCATGAAAAAGTAGAATTTCTGTTCGGTCAACCGTGCTACACTGGAGACGATAAACTCTGGACGATTATCTACAAAGTCCATTATTTTTTCACCCGTATGGGCCAAAAAGTCAGCTTTGTATTTTTTAGATTCTTCCTGCAACCATTTGAACAAGGCTTTTACGGTGTTGCGATAGATAAATCCTTTTTCCTCTTGGTTGATGTTTTTGTAATTGCATCCATTCAAAATGCCAATAAGCCTACCTTCCGCATTGGCTTTTTGCAAATCCATTTCCAAACCTTCGCCCCCAATAAATTCGGGTGGAGAACTTGGCTTCATCACATCTTCTTTATACGACGGAGAAACGGTGTGCACGGCATCAGCAAAGCGAATGCCCACAGCCATCAAGTTGATACAATCTTGATAGCGATAGTCCATGAGATTTTTGTAGTCAATTTCTACCTGCGGAAACCAATTTTCAACTGAAGAATAGTTATTTCCAAAAGGGCGGATTCCTTGAATCGCGAGATTATGGATGCTGTATACAAAACGAATTTCCTTCAGGACCTTATAATCCTTATGGTATTCCCTAAGAAAAAGCAATAGGCTGGAATGCCAATCGTGGAGATGCACCACATCCAAACGACCAAAAGCCCCTTTTTTAACAGCCTCAGCAACAACGGCGCAAAAAATAAAATATTTGATGGCATCCGTATAGAAGGGTTCTTCTGGGTCATTATGATAGATATGAGCGATATCCCCAGCCTCAATTTCAGGATGATGAATAACGTAATGAACAATGTTGGGAAATTCCTTTTTTGGTTTTACCTCATACAGTTCGGCACTGTACACCATTCCCCGTAATTCTACATTCAAGGTTGTTTTGAAAATACCGTCTCGATGTAATCTTGAATAGGACGGTACGATGACATGTACCTTGTCTCCATGTTCGGAAATTTGCCTGGGCACATCGCGGACGACATCTCCCATGCCCCCGGCCTTACAATCCGCAATGGCATCGTTTTCGGCCGCTACAAATAGAAAATTGTTCATTCGTGGTAAGTTTTGCTAGGTCTGGTCGATTTTGGTTTAAGTTACCCAAAGTTTGATTTGCAGACAAAAAAAAGCCTTTCCGGAATGGGAAAGGCTTTTTGTATACTAATAAAACATTATCATTTCACTTTGAAGGCCTTCTCTTTTGGATAGTAAGCGGTGTTTCCCAACAACTCTTCGATGCGAAGCAGTTGGTTGTATTTTGCCATACGGTCACTTCGTGATGCAGAACCGGTTTTGATTTGACCTGTGTTCAATGCTACCGCTAAATCCGCAATAGTATTGTCCTCAGTCTCCCCTGAACGGTGTGACATTACGGAAGTATATCCAGCATTTTTGGCCATATTGACCGCGGCTATCGTCTCGGTCAGGGTTCCAATTTGGTTTACTTTGATAAGGATGGAGTTTGCAATTCCATTTTCGATACCGCGAGAAAGTCTTTCCACATTGGTCACAAACAAGTCGTCACCAACCAATTGTACTTTGTCGCCTACTTTTTCAGTCAACATTTTCCAACCGTCCCAGTCGTTTTCATCCATTCCATCTTCAATGGAAATGATAGGGTATTTACCGCATAAATCAGCCAAATACTGAGCTTGTTCTTCAGATGTTCTTACCTCACCTTTATCCCCTTCGAATTTGGTGTAATCGTATTTTCCATCTACATAGAATTCCGCAGAAGCACAATCCAAAGCAATCATTACATCATCACCCAAGTTGTACCCTGCTTTTTCAACGGCTTTGGCAATTGTATCTAAGGCATCTTCGGTTCCGCCTTCCAAAGTAGGTGCAAAACCACCTTCGTCTCCTACAGCAGTGCTCAACCCACGGTCGTGCAATACTTTTTTCAAGTTGTGGAAGATTTCGGTTCCCATTTGCATGGCGTGGCTAAAGTTTTTGGCTTTAACGGGCATCACCATAAACTCTTGGAATGCTATCGGGGCATCAGAATGCGAACCTCCATTAATAATATTCATCATAGGAACAGGTAAGGTATTCGCACTTACACCACCAACGTATCGGTACAATGGAAGTCCCAATTCTTCTGCTGCAGCTTTGGCCACCGCTAAAGAAACACCCAAAATGGCATTCGCCCCTAGTTTTGATTTGTTTGGCGTGCCATCCAAATCAATCATGGTTTGGTCAATATGGTTTTGGTCAAACACAGACGTACCAATCAACTCTTCTGCAATCACAGTGTTGACATTGTTTACGGCTTTGCTAACGCCTTTTCCCATAAAGGTATCGCCACCATCCCTCAGCTCCACTGCTTCGTGTTCCCCGGTAGAAGCCCCAGAAGGAACAGCTGCTCTTCCCATAAGGCCGTTTGCGGTGATTACGTCAACCTCTACAGTTGGGTTCCCTCGAGAATCAAGTATTTGTCTTGCGTGAATGTGTTCTATAAAACTCATTGTGAAATTCTTTTTGTTTGGATATTAAGTGGCTAAGATACGAATGCTTAAAGGTTTAGGCTTTGCATCTTCTAGGATAATAACTTAAAAATAAACTACATCGGTTTCGTAGCTTCAAGACTTGATGGCCTCGAAAAATTGGTCGAATAAGTATTCGGCATCATGTGGTCCTGGACTTGCTTCAGGGTGGTATTGGACTGAAAAAACAGGCTTTTCTTTCATCTTAATTCCCGCAACCGTATTATCATTCAAATGAACATGCGTAATTTCCAAAGCTTCATTGGCTTCGGTTTCCTCACGATTGATAGCAAAACCGTGGTTCTGGGAGGTGATTTCACCTTTACCCGTAATCATGTTCAAAATCGGATGGTTGATACCACGGTGTCCATGGTGCATCTTATACGTGGACACCCCATTGGCCAAGGCCAACACTTGGTGCCCCAAGCAAATTCCGAAAAGTGGTTTGTCTGACGCAATCATTTCTTTTGCCGTGGCAATGGCTTCTTCCAAAGGTTCAGGATCCCCAGGACCATTGGAAATAAAGTATCCATCAGGATTCCATGCTTTCAAATCCTCGAAGGCAGCGTTGTACGGGAATACTTTGATGTAAGCTCCGCGTTTGGCCAAATTCCGTAGGATGTTCTTTTTGATACCGATGTCCAAAGCTGAAATTCGAATATCTGCACCCTCTTCACCGAAGTAATACGGTTCAGCAGTTGAAACTTTTGAAGCCAATTCCAAGCCTTCCATGCTGGGTACTTGTTTCAACTCTTCCTTAAGGGTATCAATTTCATCAACTCGGGTGGAGATTATGGCATTCATGGCACCATTGTCTCGAATATAGGCTACTAACGCCCGGGTATCTACATCTGAAATGGCAAAGAGATTGTTGTCTTCCAAAAACTCCAACAAGCTTTTGTCTGCGCTTGGTCGCGAATACTCGTAGCTAAAGTTTTTGCAAATCAGCCCTGAAATCTTAATCGCATCAGATTCTATCTCCTCGGCTTGTGTACCATAATTCCCAATGTGGGCATTGGTGGTCACCATGAGCTGCCCAAAATATGAGGGATCCGTAAAAATTTCTTGGTATCCTGTCATACCGGTGTTGAAACATACTTCCCCAACGGCGGTTCCTTCTTTGTTCCCAACAGACTTTCCATAGAAGATGGTTCCGTCTGCCAACAGTATGAGTGCTTTTCTTTTTGAGTAATACTTCATTTTCCCAGATGCGATTTAACGTAACAAAAAAACATAAAAAAAGGATAAGTCTGCACTTATCCTTTTCCCACTTATAAACTATTTAATACCATTTGCTATTCTTCTGAATCGTCGGCTTTTGCTTCAACCACAGGAGCAGCAACTTCGGCAGCTTTTTTAGCACCTCTTCTACTTCTACGCGTAGATTTCTTCTTCTCAGGTTGACCAGCATTGTACAATTCATTGAAGTCGACCAATTCAATCATGGCCATATCTGCGTTATCCCCAAGTCGGTTCCCCAATTTGATGATTCGGGTGTACCCTCCTGGTCGGTCACCTACCTTTTCAGCAACCGTGCTGAAAAGTTCAGTAACTGCGTATTTATTGCGAAGGTTACTAAATACGATGCGTCGGTTGTGTGTTCCTTTTTCAGTGGTTTGATTATTTTCCACTTTCGCCTTTGTAATCAAAGGCTCAATGAACTGCTTTAACGCTTTCGCTTTTGCAACAGTCGTGTTGATGCGCTTGTGTTCAATCAAAGAACAACCCATGTTGGCTAACATAGCCTTTCTATGGGCAGCGGTTCTCCCTAAGTGATTGAATTTTTTTCCGTGTCTCATTGTTTTAATTTATCATCTTGCTACCAAATCCGCCTATGACGGAGAGCAAAATATGATTATTAATCTTTATCCAATTTGTATTTGCTCAAATCCATTCCGAATTGAAGACCTTTATTGATAACCAACTCTTCCAATTCTGTCAAGGATTTTTTACCGAAGTTTCTAAACTTCATCAAGTCGTTTTTGTTGAAAGAAACCAAGTCGCCCAAGGTGTCAACTTCAGCTGCTTTCAAACAATTCAATGCACGAACGGACAAGTCCATATCAACCAACTTGGTCTTCAATAGCTGACGCATGTGCAATGACTCTTCGTCATACGTCTCGGTTTGTGCGATTTCATCCGCTTCAAGGGTGATACGCTCATCAGAGAACAACATGAAATGGTGAATCAATACTTTGGCCGCTTCGGTCAAAGCATCTTTAGGATGGATGGAACCATCTGTAGCAATTTCGAAAACCAACTTTTCGTAGTCAGTCTTTTGCTCAACCCTAAAGTTTTCGATACTGTATTTTACGTTTTTTACCGGGGTGTAAACAGAGTCAACGGCAATGCTTCCCAAAGGTGCATTGGATTTTTTGTTTTCCTCAGCCGGAACGTATCCACGACCCTTTTCAATGATGATTTCAAGATTGATGCTCACCTTAGGGTCCATATTACAAATGACCAAGTCTGAGTTCAATACTTGATATCCGGAAATAAATTTCTGGAAATCTCCAGCAGTCAATTGTTCTTTTCCACTAACAGAAACAGAAACCGTTTCGCTCTCCACATCATCAATCTGTCTTATGAAACGTACCTGCTTTAAGTTCAAAATCATTTCAGTGACGTCTTCAACAACACCTGGAATGACTGAAAACTCGTGCTCAACACCATCGATACGTACAGAAGTGATGGCAAAACCTTCCAAAGAGGAAAGCAATACCCTTCTCAACGCGTTTCCAACTGTCAATCCGTAGCCAGGTTCCAAAGGGCGGAATTCAAACTTCCCTTCGAAATCTGTTGAATCGATCATTATAACTTTATCGGGCTTCTGAAAATTAAGTAATGCCATATCTGGACTAATGTTGATTTATTTTGAGTATAACTCGACGATTAATTGTTCCTTGATGTTCTCTGGAATTTGAAGTCTTTCTGGAACGGCTACATAAGAACCTTCCATTTTTTCAGAGTTCCAGGTAATCCATTCGTAAACGCTGCTATTGGCAGCCAAGGAATCTTGAATGGAAACGATAGTTTTTGATTTTTCACGAACCCCTACAACATCACCTGCTTTAAGCGAGTAAGAAGGAATGTTTACAATCTCTCCGTTTACGGTAATATGTCGGTGAGAAACCAACTGGCGTGCTCCTCTACGTGAAGGAGAAATGCCCATACGGTATACGACATTGTCCAATCGGGATTCGCAAAGTTGCAAAAGCACTTCACCGGTTACCCCGTCGCGTCTTTTCGCCTCGGTAAAGAGGTTTCTAAACTGTCTTTCAAGAATACCGTAAGTGTACTTTGCTTTTTGCTTCTCCATCAACTGGATAGCGTATTCAGACTTTTTACCACGGCGTCTGTTGTTTCCGTGCTGTCCCGGAGGATAGTTTTTCTTTTCGAATGATTTGTCTTCACCGAAAATAGCTTCCCCGAACTTTCGGGCAATCTTTGTTTTTGGTCCTGTGTATCTTGCCATCTTATTTAATTTAAAGTGCGATTATGAATTAAGGCTTATCCTTCGATAATCTACAATGCACTTCGTGATGATTCGCCTGTAGCGAACCGGTTTATATAAATCCTTATTAAACTCTTCTTCTTTTGGGAGGTCTACAACCGTTGTGCGGTAGTGGAGTTACATCAACGATTTCAGTAACCTCGATACCAGAATTGTGAATGGTACGAATTGCAGACTCTCTTCCGTTACCAGGGCCTTTTACATAGACCTTCACTTTACGGAGTCCCAATTCGTGTGCCACTTTCGCACAATCCTCAGCAGCAACCTGTGCAGCATAAGGGGTGTTTTTCTTGGAACCACGGAATCCCATTTTTCCAGCGGAAGACCAAGAAATTACATCTCCTTTTTTGTTGGTAAGGGAGATGATGATGTTATTAAAAGAAGCAACAACATGCGCTTCGCCAGTAGATTCTACGACTACTTTGCGCTTTTTTGTTGTTTTTGTGTTTGCCTTTGCCATATTTTCTAGTTTCTAGTGCGCCTCCGCTAAAGCTTAAGCGGTACGCGGTGTTAGTGCTTAGTTATTGGAATCCTAGACTTTTACATTTCAAACAGATTCTTCTAACGTCTAAAGACTAATGACTAATTATTATTTCGTTGCTTTCTTCTTGTTGGCAACTGTTTTACGCTTTCCTTTTCTTGTCCTAGAGTTGTTTTTGGTACGCTGACCTCTAAGGGGCAATCCGGCTCTGTGACGAATTCCTCTGTAACAACCAATATCCATCAATCGCTTGATATTCAATTGGGTTTCAGAACGTAGTTCACCTTCAATAGTAAAGCTGGATACCGCTTCACGAATTCGACCGATTTCATCATCGTTCCAATCTGATACTTTGGTATCTTCACTTACTTTGGCTGTTTCCAAAATTTCTTTGGCCCTGCTTTTACCTACCCCGTATATATAGGTAAGGGAAATAACACCGCGTTTGTGTTTTGGTATATCTACACCTGCAATTCTTGCCATAACTACCCTTGTCTTTGTTTAAATCTAGGATTCTTCTTGTTGATTACGTACAACCTGCCTTTTCTGCGAACAATCTTGCATTCGGCACTTCTCTTTTTTATGGATGCTCTTACTTTCATCTTTTAGTATCTGTAAGTAATTCTTGCTTTTGTTAAATCATATGGACTCATCTCCAACTTCACTTTGTCTCCAGGGAGAAGCTTGATATAGTGCATTCTCATTTTTCCTGAGATGTGTGCCGTCACCACGTGTCCGTTTTCCAATTCTACTCGAAACATTGCGTTCGACAATGCTTCAATAATGGTTCCGTCTTGTTCAATAGCTGCTTGCTTCGCCATAGGTTACGCTACTTTTCTATTTTTACCGGTTTTCATCAATCCATCATAGTGTCTGTTCAACAAGTATGAATTGACTTGTTGCACTGTATCAATCGCGACACCCACCATAATCAAAAGCGAAGTACCACCATAAAACAATGCCCAACCTGCCTGAACGTCCATTAACTTTACTACCACTGCTGGCAATACCGCCAACAACGCCAAAAAGATAGAACCTGGGAAGGTTATCAAAGACATGATTTTATCTAGATAATCTCCTGTTTCTTTACCAGGTCGAATTCCAGGGATAAAACCACCGCTGCGCTTCAAATCATCTGCCATCTTATTGGTAGGAACCGTAATCGCCGTATAGAAATAGGTGAATATGATGATAAGTATTCCAAACAGTACGTTATACCACAACCCAAAAATATCAGCGAACTGTACTTCCATCCATTGTCCAACAGCAGTATTGTTGAATGTTTTTCCCAACAAACTTGGCGCAAACATGATAGCCTGGGCAAAGATGATAGGCATAACCCCAGAAGCATTCAATTTTAAGGGAATATACTGACGAGAACCCATCATGTTCTTTTCATATCCTCCAGTAGCGGTTCTTCTTGCGTACTGCACTGGAATTTGACGAATTGCCATTACCAATAAGACACTAGCCAAAATCACCAAGAACCAAATAATCACCTCAATCAACATGAACATGATTCCTCCAGTGTTGTTCGTAGTTCTAGAAATAAATTCCTGAACTAAGGATTGTGGCATAGTTGCTATGATACCAATCATAATCAACAAAGAAATACCTTTACCGATACCTTTATCAGTGATTTTCTCACCCAACCACATTGCGAAAATGGTTCCTGTTACCAAAATGATAACAGAAGGGATTACAAAATCAAGACCTTTTCCTAGCAGAAAAGCAGTTTCAGGGACACCCAAAGCACTCAAACCGTATAGGTAAGCTGGAGCTTGAACTACACAAATGGCGATGGTCAACCAACGTGTGATTTGGTTGATGGTCTTTCTACCACTTTCCCCTTCTTTCTGCAATTTCTGCAGGTAAGGAATTGCGATACCCATCAACTGCACTACAATCGACGCTGAGATATAAGGCATGATACCCAGTGCGAATACCGAAGCGTTAGCAAAAGCACCACCAGTGAATGCATTCAACAAACCTAATATACCCTCTCCAGCGGTTGCGTTAAGACTGGCCAATTCATTAGTATCAATACCAGGCAATACTACTTGCGCACCGAAACGATACACCAAAAGAAGACCCAAGGTCACGAGAATTCGTTGCCTTAATTCTTCTATTTTCCAAATATTCGATATGGTCTCGATAAATTTCTTCATGCGCTATGCTTATAAACTTATTGCTTCCCCACCTGCAGCTTCAATAGCAGCTTTTGCTGAAGCACTAAATTTATGTACGGATACTTTTAATGCGGCTTTTAGCTCACCGTTACCCAATATTTTTACCAAATCATTTTTACCAGCCAAGCGATTTTCAATAAGCGTCTCTAAAGTAACTTCTTTCTTTACGACGCCATTATCCACCAACGCTTGTAACTTGTCCAAGTTGATACCTTGGTATTCCTTACGGTTAATGTTTTTGAATCCAAACTTGGGCACACGACGTTGCAAAGGCATTTGCCCCCCTTCGAATCCAATCTTCTTGGAATACCCAGAACGGGATTTGGCCCCTTTATGACCTCGTGTGGAAGTGCCTCCTTTTCCAGAGCCTTCACCTCTACCTACACGTTTTCCTTCTTTATGTACAGCGCCTTCTGCTGGTTTAAGATTATGCAATTCCATTACATATATTTTTTAAGCTTCCTCAGTGGAAACCAAGTGACTTACCTTATTAATCATTCCAAGGATGTTTGGTGTAGCATCGTGCTCTACCACCTGACCTATCTTGCGCAATCCCAAAGCCTCCAAAGTCCTTTTTTGGTTTTGAGGGCGTTTGATGCTGCTTCGTACTTGTTTTACCTTAATCTTAGCCATGCTATCCTTATTTATCCTTTATAGACTTTCTCTAAAGAAATTCCTCTCTGATTGGCGATAGTTTGCGCGCCTCTCAATTGCAATAATGCGTCAAACGTAGCTTTTACCACATTGTGAGGGTTACTAGACCCTTGTGACTTGGAAAGTACGTCATGAACACCAACAGCTTCCAATACCGCGCGTACTGCACCACCTGCGATTACCCCAGTACCCTGAGATGCTGGTTGAATGTAAACTCGTGCACCACCGTATTTTCCTTTTTGCTCGTGTGGCAAAGTACCTTTGTTCAAAGGAATACGAACCAAGTTCTTCTTGGCATCTTCAATAGCTTTCGCGATGGCAGTAGCAACTTCCTTGGATTTTCCCAATCCGTGTCCAACAACACCATTCTCATCTCCTACTACAACGATAGCTGAGAAACCAAAAGCACGACCACCTTTGGTCACTTTAGTTACCCTTTGTACACCAACCAAACGGTCTTTTAATTCAAGTCCACCTGGTTTTACGATTTCTACGTTCTTATATTTTTGGTACATAGTCTTCTTAGAATTTAAGTCCAGCTTCTCTAGCGCCTTCAGCCAAAGATTTCACTCTTCCGTGATACAAATTACCTCCTCGGTCAAATGCAACGGTTTCTACACCAATTTTCTTGGCTTTTTCAGCGATGGATTTCCCGACTTGAGCAGCAATCTCGCTTTTGGTTCCTTTTGCATCGATATCCTAATCTCTAGAAGAAGACGCAGCTATAGTGACTCCTTTGTTGTCATCAATCAACTGAACATAGATTTCCTTGTTGCTTCGAAACACGGAAAGTCTAGGTTTTGCTTCGGTTCCGAAGGAAATCTTACGTATCCTTCTTCGTATTCGTAACTTTCTGTCTGTTTTCGATAATTTCATAATGCTACGTATTACGCGGATTTACCTGCTTTTCTTCTTAGTTGTTCTCCAACAAACTTGATTCCTTTTCCTTTGTAAGGTTCAGGCTTACGGAAGGAACGAATTTTGGCGGCAACTTGACCAACCAATTGTTTGTCATGTGATGTTAGTTTAACGATAGGATTTTTACCCTTTTCGGAAACCGTTTCGATTTTCACCTCTGGGGCAATTTCCAAAACGATGTTGTGGGAAAAACCTAGGGCCAAATCTAATTTTTGGCCTTGGTTACTCGCTCTATACCCTACACCAACCAATTCCAATTCTTTAGTCCATCCTTTTGAAACACCTTCCATCATATTGGAAAAAAGCGCACGGTACAAACCATGTTTGGCTTTGTGCTCTTTTGTATCTGAAGGTCGCTTGACAACAATGTTCCCCTCTTCCATCTCAACAGAAACTCCATCAAAACTTTGAGTCAACTCCCCAAGTTTTCCTTTCACTGTAACGGTGTTGTCATTCACCTCTACTGTGACGCCTTCGGGAATCGCAACCGGATTGTTACCTATTCTTGACATTTCTTACTTCTTTTTTCTATTAATAGACGTAGCACAATACCTCGCCACCTACATTTTCTCTCTTGGCTTGCTTGCTCGTCATAACCCCATGAGAGGTAGAAACGATAGCTACGCCCAAACCGTTCAATACCCTTGGCAAGTCATTAGAACCAGAATACTTACGAAGTCCTGGCTTACTTACTCTTTGTATTTTCTTAATGATAGGCTCCTTGGTAAACTTGTCGTATTTCAAGGCGATTTTGATATTGCCTTGAACTTTATCTTCTTCGAACTTGTAGCTCAAGATGAACCCTTGGTCAAAAAGAATCTTGGTGATTTCCATTTTAAGGTTGGAACCAGGAATGTTCACCACTCTATGACCTGCCTTGCTGGCGTTTCTAATTCGGGTCAAATAATCTGAAATTGGATCTGTAAGCATCTTTTTTCTTTATAATCGATTTACCAACTTGCCTTTTTCACTCCGGGAATCAAGCCTTGATTGGCCATTTCCCTAAAGGTTACCCTTGAAATTCCAAAAGTTCTCATATAGCCTCTTGGTCGTCCCGTTAATTTGCAACGGTTACGCATGCGAACGGGAGAAGCATTCTTCGGAAGCTTTTGCAAAGCCTCATAATCTCCAGCTTCTTTCAAAGCTTTGCGTTTTTCAGCATACTTGGCTACGGTTTTTGCCCTTTTTCTCTCACGGGCTTTCATTGATTCCTTTGCCATCTTAATTCTTTTTAAAGGGAACTCCCAATTCGCTTAATAATGATTTTGCTTCCTTATCCGTCTGTGCAGACGTTACAAAGGTGATATCCATCCCGTTGATACGATTGATTTTATCAATATTGATTTCCGGGAAGATAATTTGCTCAGTGATTCCAAGGTTGTAGTTGCCACGACCATCAAAGCCACTGGCTTTTACACCTTGAAAATCACGTACACGTGGTAACGCGGTTGTAATCAATCGGTCTAGGAATTCGTACATGCGCTCGCCTCTTAGAGTAACCTTGGCACCAATGGGCATCCCTTTTCTCAACTTGAAGGATGCAACATCCTTCTTTGAAAGGGTAGAGATAGCTTTCTGTCCTGTAATATGGGTCAATTCATCCACAGCGTGGTCAATCAACTTTTTATCGGAAACAGCAGCACCAACGCCTCGGCTTACTACTATTTTTTCCAACTTAGGAACCTGCATGATGTTTTTGTGCCCAAATTCTTCTGACAGGGCTTTCATGACACGCTCCTTATATTCTTGCTTAAGTCTAGGAATGTAACTCATGGCTATATAACTTCATTGGATTTTTTGGCGAACCTTACCTTTTTTCCATCTCTAACCTCGTATCCTACTCGAGTGGTATCACCACTTTTTGGGGCGACTAATGAAAGATTGGAAATATGGATAGGTGCCTCTTTCTTCACGATACCTCCTTGAGGGTTCTTGGCACTTGGCTTTTCGTGTTTGGATACCATATTAACACCCTCCACGATAGCTTTGTTCTTTTCACGGTCAACCTGCACGACTTTACCTTCCGTGCCTTTGTGGTCACCTGCAATGACCTTAACCGTATCTCCTGTTTTTATCTTTAACTTCATTGTATCTTCTTTAAAGAACCTCTGGGGCCAATGAAACGATTTTCATAAACTGCTTGTCACGCAATTCTCTGGCAACGGGACCAAAAACACGAGTTCCTCTCATTTCTCCGGTTGGATTCAACAACACGCAAGCATTGTCGTCAAAACGGATGTAAGAACCATCAGGTCTTCTCACCTCTTTTTTGGTTCGTACTACCACTGCAGTGGAAACAGAACCTTTTTTTACCGTTCCATTTGGTGTAGCCTCTTTTACGGTTACTACGATTTTATCACCAAGTGACGCGTAACGTCTTTTTGTTCCTCCCAGTACACGGATGGTCAAAACTTCTTTTGCACCCGTGTTGTCCGCAACCTTTAGTCTAGATTCTTGTTGTACCATGATTACTTAGCTCTTTCAAGGATTTCGACCAATCTCCAACATTTCGTCTTGCTCAACGGTCTGGTTTCCATTATTCTTACTGTGTCACCCTCGTTACAATCGTTCTTCTCGTCATGGGCAACATACTTCTTGGTTTTCAAAACGAATTTCCCGTACATAGGGTGCTTCACTCGCTTTACCTCAGAAACCACAATGGATTTCTCCATTTTGTTACTGGTAACTACCCCTATTCTCTCTTTTCTTAAGTTTCTATTTTCCATAAGGCAAAACCAATTATTGTACTTCCCTTTTCGTTAATTCTGTTGCCAAGCGTGCTACGGTTCTCCTAGCACTTCTTATTTGCATGGGATTTTCCAACGGAGTAACGGCATGCGCCATTTTTAAGTCCTCGTGTTGCTTTGTAAACTCGGTAAGCTTTTCTTTAAGCTCTTCTACCGAAAGTTCTTTTATTTCTGACTGTTTCATTATAATACCCATTATGCATTAAGCGGAATAATCTCGCGCAACTACAAATTTTGTTTTTACAGGTAATTTCTGAGCGGCCAAACGCAATGCTTCTTTAGCAATGTCATGTGGTACTCCTGCTACTTCGAACATAATACGACCTGGCTTCACTACGGCAACCCAATATTCTGGAGCACCCTTACCTTTACCCATACGTACTTCCAAAGGCTTTTTGGTGATAGGCTTGTCTGGAAAAATCTTTATCCACAATTGACCTTGCCTTTTCATGTAACGAGTAGCGGCAATACGTGCTGCCTCAATCTGGCGGGCAGTAATAAAATGAGAATCCAAAGACTTGATTCCAAACATCCCGTTAGAAAGTTGGTGACCTCTTTGTGAAATCCCCTTCATTCTACCCTTCTGGGCCTTACGAAACTTAGTTCTTTTAGGCTGTAACATCTCTCTCTACTTTTTTATTACTTTCTACGACGTTGTTGTCGCTTACCTCCATCTTGCTTTCCACCCTTACCTTGGCCTTTTGACAAACCAACCAAAGGAGACAATTCTCTTTTTCCGTATACTTCGCCTTTCATTATCCACACTTTAATGCCCAATCTACCATAGGTAGTGTGCGCTTCGTGCAATGCGTAATCTACATCAGCACGAAAAGTAGATAATGGAATACGTCCTTCTTTGTACGATTCGGAACGTGCCATTTCAGCACCGTTCAATCGTCCGGAAATTTGAATTTTGATACCCTCTGCATTCATTCGAATAGCAGCTGCAACTGCCATTTTGATAGCTCTACGGTATGAAATCCTACTCTCTATCTGACGTGCAACACTCGCAGCAACCAAATTGGCATCCAATTCTGGACGCTTGATTTCATGAATGTTGATTTGAACTTCCTTATTGGTAATTTTCTTGAGCTCTTCCTTTAAACGGTCAACCTCTTGCCCACCTTTACCAATAATGATACCCGGTCTAGCCGTAGTAATCGTAATGGTAATCAGCTTAAGGGTTCTTTCAATGATTACTCTTGAAACGCTGGCTTTAGCCAAACGTGCATGGATATACTTACGGATTTTATCATCCTCAGCCAATTTATCGCCGTAATCATTTCCTCCGTACCAGTTGGATTCCCATCCTCTGATAATTCCTAAGCGATTTCCTATCGGATTGGTCTTTTGTCCCATATCTCGTTTCTAACTTTCTACGTTATTGTTAGCTCCCAGTACCAAGGTTACATGGTTGGAACGTTTTCTAATTCTATGTGCTCTTCCTTGCGGCGCTGGACGAAGTCTTTTCAACATCGTTCCTCCATCCACACGGATTTCTTTGATAAACAAATCAGCATCTTCAATACTGGCCTCTTCGTTTTTAGATTCCCAATTCGCGATGGCAGAAAGTAAAAGCTTTTCTAATCTTCTTGATGCCTCTTTTTGGTTGAAGCGAAGAATAGCTAAAGCCATTTCGATTTTCTTTCCACGAATCAAGTCTGCTACCAAGCGCATTTTTCTTGGTGAAGTAGGACAGTTGTTCAATTTGGCAAAAGCAAGTTCTTTACGCTCTGCTTTTATTCTTTCGGCCATTTCTCTTTTACGAACTCCCATAGCTTACTTACTTTTTACCTTTATTTTTTGCACCAGCGTGACCTCTAAAAGAGCGTGTTGGTGAAAATTCTCCAAGTTTGTGACCTACCATGTTCTCTGTTACATAAACAGGAACAAATTGTCTTCCGTTATGTACAGCGATGGTTTGACCCACGAAGTCAGGAGTTATCATTGAAGCTCTTGACCACGTTTTGATTACTGTCTTCTTTCCAGAATCAATATTGTTCTGAACTTTCTTTTCTAGACTGTGATGAACGTATGGTCCTTTTTTTAATGAACGTGCCATTTACTTTGCTTTTATTTCTTTCTACGTTCTACAATGTATCTATTGGAATCTTTGGTCTTGGAACGGGTTCTGAATCCTTTTGCTGGGATACCGTTCTTCGATCTTGGGTGACCTCCTGAAGCTCTACCTTCACCACCTCCCATTGGGTGATCCACTGGGTTCATCGCTACTGGTCTTGTTCT
>CALBPG010000194.1 GCA_937899065.1 uncultured Allomuricauda sp. | reverse complement strand
TCCTACTGTAAAGAAGTAATGACAAGCCTTACATTGATATCGTTGCCGTCCTTTTACAATACCAGCCTTGATAAAATGTAAACTTCCACAACTAGGGCAGCTATCAATATCCATATATACCTTTTTTGCATAAATATATCAATTTAGCAAAAAAATCAATATAAAATGTTAAAGTAATAGTAAGACTATCAAAATTGTATGTCCAATTTTGATAATCTTCTAATCCAAAGAGAGATTTATTAAAGGGTATCTAAAAAGGATAAGATATTTCCTTCTATTCGGTCATGCAGGGTTTCGGTGTCCGCTTTTTCGAAGTTTTCGCCAGTGATGTTTTCGAACAGTTCGATGTATCGGTCAGAAACAGAGATAATGTAAGCATCGCTCATTTCAGGAACACTTTGCCCCTCTTTTCCTTGGAAGTCGTTGGAAATCAACCATTGTCTTACAAATTCTTTGGACAATTGTTTTTGCGGTTCGCCTTTGGCCTGGCGTTCTTCATATCCGGCTTCATAAAAATACCGGGAGGAATCCGGCGTATGGATTTCATCTATAAGCACAATCTCACCGTCGCTGGTTTTACCAAACTCATATTTAGTATCCACTAGAATTAAGCCCTGCTTTTTGGCTAGCGCTGTTCCCCTTTCAAACAATTTACGGGTATAATCTTCCAAGACAAGATAATCCGCTTCCGAAACGATGCCTCGTTCCAAAATTTCCGCTCGAGAAATGTCCTCATCGTGTTCCCCTTTTTCTGCTTTGGTGGCTGGTGTGATGATAGGCTTCGGGAAGGCATCATTCTCGCGCATCCCTTCCGGCATGGGAACGCCACACAATATTCGTTTTCCACTTTTATATTCACGCGCCGCGTGCCCAGAGAGATAGCCTCTAATGACCATTTCAACTTTAAAAGGTTCGCAAGCTTTTCCTACTGAAACATTGGCATCGGGCACAGCAATGAGCCAATTCGGAACCAAATCTTCTGTGGCCGCCATCATTTTGGTAGCAATCTGATTCAGGATTTGTCCTTTGAACGGAATTCCTTTAGGCATAACCACATCAAATGCGGACAATCTATCCGAAGCTACCATGACCAACAGGTCATTTTCCAAACGATATACCTCCCTTACTTTTCCCCGGTAAACCGATTGTAGTCCAGGAAGGTTCAAATCGGTATGCATTAAGGTATTCATACCGTTAGTTCTGATGTTCGATGTTTTTATAAGCCTCGATGACTTTTTTGACGAGTTTATGACGGATTACATCCTTATCATCCAGATAGATAATGCTGATACCTTTGACATTCTTAAGAATCAGAAGTGCCTCCTTTAAACCCGAAATCACCCTTCTTGGCAAATCAATTTGTCCCGGATCACCGGTAAGCAAAAATTTGGCATTTTTCCCCATACGCGTCAAAAACATTTTCATTTGGGCATGGGTCGTGTTTTGGGCTTCATCCAAAATCACAAAAGCATTATCCAGTGTACGTCCACGCATAAAAGCCATGGGTGCTATTTGAATGGTACCATCCTCTAAATATTTGGCGAGCTTTTCTGGGGCAATCATATCCCTAAGGGCATCGTATAAGGGCTGCATGTAAGGGTCCAGCTTTTCTTTTAAATCCCCAGGGAGAAAACCAAGGTTTTCACCAGCCTCAACGGCGGGGCGCGTCAAAATGATTCGCTTGACTTGTTTTTCTTTCAAAGCCTTTACTGCGACAGCAACCCCTGTGTAGGTTTTTCCAGTTCCTGCAGGGCCAATGGCAAAAACCATATCATTCACCTTGCAACTGTCTACAATTTTCTTCTGATTCAGCGTTTGTGCCTTGATAAGTCGTCCACTAACTCCGTGTACCAATACTTGCTCGCTGGCATTGGAAGATTGATACTCCTCTTGACCGTTGCTGGTGAGTACCCGCTCAATCATGTTTTCATCCAGCTTGTTGTATTTGGCAAAATGGGATGCCAACATATCAAACCGTTTATCGAACTCCTCTAGCAATTCTTCATCACCATATACCTTTATTTTGTTGCCTCGGGCAACAATCTTCAGTTTGGGAAAGTATTTTTTTAAAAGTTCAATCGTTTCATTTCGCTGTCCAAAGAAATCCTGTGGACTAATCTCCGTAAGTTCTATGATGAGTTCGTTCAAAAAGAGGGACGTATTTTAGGGTTATTGGCGAAGAAATGTATTTCGTCTAATTGTTTATTTTTACCCAACAAACTTAACCAAAAATCAATATGGGCGCCCAAAAACATATCAACAGCATTGTATGGCCATTATTACCTTGACCACTGACTTTGGGGAGAAAGACCATTTTGTTGGCGCCATAAAAGGTCAAATCTTTAAACAACTCCGCGATGCTACGATTGTTGATATCTCTAATCGGATAAAACCCTTTCATATTCAAGAGACGGCTTACGTCTTGAAAAATGCATATCCTAACTTTCCAGAGGGCAGTATACATCTTATTGGGGTGGATGCTGAAGTGTCGCCTGAAAACGCCCATGTTATTTTGGAATTGGACGGGCAATATTTTGTTGGAGCTGACAACGGCATCCTATCCTTACTTATTTCTGAAGGAGCAAGTCCTAAAATCATGGAAATCAATTTGCCCAACACTGCCCAAACGGCCTTTCCTACCTTGGATGTTTTTGTACCCGTAGCCTGTCATTTAGCACGAGGGGGGAAACCTGAAATCATCGGAAAGCCCATGACCGCTTTGAAGGAGTCTAAAGAATTCCAACCCAGGGTAACGAACAACGGCGCAACCCTGATTGGGAATATCATATATATTGACAACTATGGCAATACAGTGAGTAATATTGAACGGAATCTGTTTGAAGCTTACCGCAATGGGCGCGATTTTGA
>CALBPG010000193.1 GCA_937899065.1 uncultured Allomuricauda sp. | reverse complement strand
ATTGGTGCTTTGTGCGTATGTTGAAGTACGTGTTAGGGTGTCTCCCGTCTCTATAGGTTCGGTGTCACCCGCATTAGCGAACCATTGATAGTCGCTACTTGAACTTCCTCCTGTGGCTCTAAAGGTAAAATTATCATTCTCGCATACCGCCCCCGAAATAAGGTCTACGGTTAAAGTGGGGGTGTTGTTGCTGGTGAAGGTTGCCACCACGGGAACCCTAGCACTTTCACATCCGTCCTGCTCAAAACTTACATAATAAGTTCCGGCTTGCTGTACGGTGTAGGTCGAGGTGAACTGAGGTGCTGCTACCGTTGTTCCTTCATACCTTGGCCCTCCAGTAGCTTCGGGATACCACCAATGTTTAACACCACTAATTCCAGTTGCGATTTCGGTGTTCACTGCCGTCAAGACTGCCTCGGTGGGATCGCCACAAGTGTTGCTACCATCAACAACTGAGGGTACCAGTGGGTTGGTTACAGTAACGGTAACCGTTTGATACCCGCTATAGCAATTCCCTCTTTTGGCGCGTACACGATAGGTTTTATCGGCAGTCAAAGTCCCTGTGTTAAAGGTTGGACTCGCTGGTCCAATTGGGGTGCTGCCCGTAGCGTTATACCACTCATAAGCGGCTCCCGAACCTCCCCCCGAAGCGGTAATGGTAGCACTTTGCCCGCTACATATCGGGTTTACGGAAACATTTGGAAGATTGGGGGTATCTGTCACTGATATATAACGAGAACCCGTGCCGTTGCTCCAATTTCCAGTGGATGTATCGTAGGCTCTAATATGGTATGTTCCTGAAGAGGTAACATCGTACGTACTGGTTGAGTTATCTTCCGATATTCCACTAGCGCTGGTCTGCCAGTACCAAAATACCCCGGTTGGCGGCGAGCCGCTTCGGGTTAGGGTACCGCTATCGCAGTTTGTTACATTTGGCTCGAGTGGATTCGGCGGTACGTCCGGTACAATCTGGGTGACCGTTACGGCCTTGCTGCGGATATAGACATTGGAGAACCCGTCGGTGATTTCCGCGTAAAGGGTAACGTTACCGTGCTGAGGGAAGGTCACGTTCTTACTGGTCACTCCAGAGGTGGTAAAGGTCACCGCACCGAGGGGAATTACCGACCACTTCACCGAACTGACGTTGGTGTTGGGATTTATGACGTAGTTTTTGGTATCGTTTTGGTTGACGGTGTCGAATCCCCCTATGGAATAGGAACCACCACCTGGGCCTCCTCCTCCGGGGCCTTGTGAAAATAGGGCCGTCGGTACGAGGGCCGTCAAGAGCAGTATCGCGAGGTATATTTTTTGGGACATGGGTGCTAGATTATTCGGTTGTCTTTCTTTACGGTTTGGTCAGGTGCAGTTCCGGGTAGAGCAGGCTCGAGGCGCCCAGCTGCAGCCCCAGGGCATTGCCAGTGGCATAGGCCACATGGTACACCTGCTGTTGGCCGTTGGGCAGGGTAGCGGTGATGTCGTACCCATCGCTCGATAGGGACCAAGTGCCGTTCACGCTGCCCCCTCCGGGCAACAGGATGGTGAAATTCCCGTTGCTGGCGAAGGTAATCGTCCTGTTGGCGTAGGAGGTTTCCAAAGCCGCCTTTTCAGCCGGCGGCAAACCGTTCAAATATGTAAGCCCATCTGAGCTCATGCTCCCCTTGGTCAGGGCATAGTCGACCTGCCATGTACCGGCAAGTTGGCCCGTAGTGGCCTGTGCGCTCGCAGCGGTGGCCGCGAAGAGCATGATGATCAATAGGCACCCAAGGGATACCCTGGCCCAAAAGTTCGTATGGGGATTGGAATGTGTATGTGGGGTCTTCATTATTGTTGTCCTTTATAGTGATATTTATAATCGCTTCTCAATTGATTGTCCTCGTCTCGAACTTCTACCAGACGGTTGTATTCATCATAGGTATAATTAGTGGTGTATCCCCTTGCATCTGTCATGCTGGTGACTCCAACTCCCAATTCATATTTGAAAGTAGTTATCATACTTCCAGACATAAGAGGGGTATCGCGCAAACCGTCAATAGTAGTCAAGTCATCTTCGTTGAGTGCCTCTACATCCGAGATATTAGCTAAACCCAAAACCGTCCTAATTTTCTCATAATCGGCGTTGGTTATCTTCGCAATAGGGTATCTTTTGTTGTAACCCCATAGGTAGGATATGGTCGGTCCTCCAACTTCTGAAACCTCCAGAACATTACCTAGGTCATCGTATTTCGAAAAAGAAACCCTATCCTCCAATTGTTGGGTGGATTTTGACCTTTGTACGGTTTCAATTTCAATGATTTCCGGGTACCAAACCTTGTACTTGTTATACACTTCTGCCAGTTTTTTCTCTGGATTGTTACCATTTTTCTCTGAAGTTGTGACGCTAATGGGAATGTTTATCCTGTTCTGGTCGACCAAAGTTTGTTCTGCTATTGACCTATTTGTAATATCCAATGGATAATCCGTTTTCACGATATTGGTCAAACCGTCACTGTTATTGGTAGATACCTTTTTGACATTCAAATGGTCCACATTGTTCGTCCCATCATATTCATAAACACTTTCTGTAGCTACAACCTCTGTTTGGTCAGAAAAGAATTCAATTGTGGTAGTTTTGTCCAAAACAGAAGCTACTTCGGTCCAATATTCATACTTGGCCCAACTTATGGCCGAACTAGCAAATGATGGGCTTCCCCTATCTGGGCCCAAACGTTGTCCACCCCATATTAACCCCTTAACTAAAATCGGACCATCACCTTTGAATATGGCTTTGTATTCATAATCCGTTTCCCTCACTTTTTCATCCAAATCATTGAATTCTAATTTTTTATAAAGTCTGCCATTATGATGGAAACTGTTGTCGCTCATTGGGGGAAAGGGGAAAACGTTGTACCCGCTAGGCTGCACATGAGCATAGTTTAAAGTGGTTGGTTGGGATGCTGAGCTAACACAGTAAGAATTTGCCCCATAAGCGGGAGCACTACCAAAATCTTGAGATGTACTAATCCCAGGACTGTTTCCAAAACCATATAACAGGGTTGAAACATCACCAAGTGGTCCTCCGAAGTTACAGTAGTTCTCAGGAAAGGTTGCAGGCATTCTTGCCTCGGCGACATAAGTAGCATTGTCAATGTAATTCTTCGGTCGATAATACTGATATATGGTCTTTGCCCCATTTATTTCTTCGGTAACGTCTGTATATGAGACCTGGACCCCATCAAGGTTGTTCAAGGGCGCATAATAATTGGATACCCGTTCGGTATAATATTTATGAAGCTGTTCCTCGGTCCAACCTTGATCTTCATGCATATAATACATTACCCAGTCCTTAATAAGATCAAATCGTGTCGAAGTGCTGCCAACGGGTCTTATATATGCAGGAAAATGAACTAGTACCCCACTGGATTTGGTATCATCATCATAGAGGTTGTATCTGTACTTCTTGAAAATATCATTGGAATGGCTAACCCCATCAAAAAGGGAGATACTTTGAATTCTTAAGCCTCCGCCTGATATGTTCTTGTTCAAATCGTCATCGCGATACTTATTCAGTTCATAGCGATAAGTAGAAGTACCCCCAGTGGGATATTTTATTTTTTGCAGCATACCGGCATTGGCAAATAAATCGCT
>CALBPG010000192.1 GCA_937899065.1 uncultured Allomuricauda sp. | reverse complement strand
TTTCCTTTTTTTCCTTTTGTTTTTCTTCTATTCCACTCAGTGCTTTTACCTCTTTATTCTCCAGCTTTTTTTCTTCGTTTTTATTGTGTGTGGCCTTGGCATATCGTATTGCCGCTCTTGACTCGTTCATACGGAATTAGTTCAATTTTACGTTCCCCAACATGTCTTCAACCAACTTTAGTTGCTTGCTTTTGTCGGACAACTCTTCTTTCAATACTTTTTCGGCGATTTCCAAAGAAAGATTGGCTACTTGTGATTTGATATCGGCTACAGCTGCTTTCTTTTCGCTATCGATAGTGGCTTTTGCTTTTTCGATGATTTTATCCCCTTCCTTTTGTGCTTCCTCGCGAGCATCAGCCAACATTTGTTCCTTTAGCTCTCTTGCCTCTTTCAACATGGTCTCTCTTTCGGCACGCGCTTCTTTTAAAAGATTTTCGCTATCGGCTGTGATGTTTTGCATCTCTTTTTTGGCAGATTCCGCGGCGTCCAAGGCATCTTGGATTCCTTTTTCTCTATCCTCTAAAGAGTTTAATATGGGCTTCCAGGCGAATTTTACTAAAAGAAAAATCAACCCTAGCAACAAAACGGTCTGCATTACAAATAGACCGGGAGAAAAATCGTTTAATAGTTGTTCCATAGTGTGTTTTGTTTTGTAATACCATCCCGCAACCAATCGTTACGGGATAGTATCTTGTGATTTGTGAATGGATTACTTTCCTAAGAAAAGTGCACCGAAAGCCAAACCTTCCAATAGTGCGGCAATGATAATCATCGCTGTTTGAATTTTACCGGTAGCTTCGGGTTGACGAGCAATACCTTCCATTGCGCTTCCACCAATTTTACCTAATCCAATACCAGCACCGATCACGATTAAACCTGCACCTACTAAATTTGGAACTGTCATAATAATTATATCTAGTTAAACAAAATATACACTCTAATGATGGTCGTGTTCTTCTACTGCCATTCCGATAAATAAGGCGGAAAGCATTGTGAAAATGTACGCTTGTAGAAAAGCGACCAAAACTTCAATCAACGTTATAAAAAATGAAAGGATAAACGATAATGCCGTTGCACCTACCGCTCCTATCTCAGCTTTCATGGTGACCATAATCGCTATCAAACTCATTACCACGATGTGCCCTGCAGAAATGTTTGCAAACAATCGAACTAGTAATGAAAAAGGTTTGATAAGGAAAGCACCTGCTACTTCGATGATCGCCAAAACCGGACGAATCAAAACAGGAACTCCTGGCATCCACAGCATATGTCCCCAATAGCCCTTATTTCCTTTAAAGGTGTAAATAATCAATGTGAAAATGGCTAAAGCCGCCGTTACAGCCAATTGACCAGTAACATTAAAACCAAGTGGGGTCAATCCCAATAGGTTCAAAATCCAGATGAAAAAGAAAACCGTCAATAAATACCCTGTGAACTCGCGGTAACGCTTTTCTCCAATATTGGGTTTTGCAATTTCATCACGGACATATAATACTAGTGGTTCTAGTACACGACCGAAACCTTTTGGAACTTTTCTTGACTTGTATTGTCTCGCCAAGCGAGAAAACCAAAAGAACATCAACAAACCAACCAGCAAAATTCCAAAAACACTTTTGGTAATGGAGAAATCCAAAACTTTGTGTGCGTTGGTAGCATGGTGGGTTTCATCGAACGCCACTGTGTCTGCTCCTGCTTCCAACTCATAAATCTTGCTATGCAATTTTACAAAGCGAGTTCCGCCAGCTTCAACAATGACTTTACCGTCATCATCGTGGTGAAATTTGGAAGACATAAAGGTTGCCAATCCCTTACTAGACCAAACAATAACCGGCAGTGGAAAGCCAACGTGCTTGCGCTCACCGTGGGTGTCGGTGTAGGAATACAAATGAAAATCGTGCGCGTCTTTAATGTGATGCTGAATGTAGGCAGCAACATGCTCAGGCTTATTTACAGCACCTTCATGCTTTTCCTCATCACTGGCCCAAAGTGTGGCCGAAAACAAAACTGCAAAAAACGTTGTAAAAACAAGGTGCGATCTATGCGAAAACTTCATTAGCTTTTTTTCAGAATTACCCCTCCTTAAAAATCTGCGCAAAGGTAATTATTAAACAAAGATTTCACACCTTATTTTTCAATTATTTCGAAGACACTTTTTTAAGCAATCTGGAAATGAAGAAAACCTCCAAGGATAGACCTGTAAACAATGGAATCAAAATCATAAAAACATTACTACTTGACAGGTTTTCGGGTGATATCATGCTATCCTTAAAATAAAACGCGAACAACGCCAACTTTACGAAAACCGTGGCCAAATACAAAAATCCCAATTGAAATTTCCATTTAGGATGCTTGCTCAATAGGAAAAACAGTACTCCAATCCCAATAGAAAAAAAGCTGTGGAATAGATAATGAGGGAGAAGCGATGCTTCTTCCTTTTGGGAAAAGTCGCCAACGCCGGTTACAAGAAACCAGACCAAAGCAAAAACTACTGGGAAAAATCCCAAAGGAACTAGTGACTTAAGTGTTCCCATTATTTGTTGATATGGGTCACTTGGCGAATCATTAAGTACATAGATGCCGCAATAGACAAAAGGGTAAGTGCAGTCTCCGCAAAACCCAAATCATAGGTTTTGTCAAGCCACTTGCCCAAGGCATTGCCCAAATAAATCGTAAGTCCCATTTGAAGAGCCATCCCGGAGAGTTTGGCCCCTTTTTTCAGATAGTTGTTCTCTTTATCCTTAGGAGACTTTTGCAGGCTCATTCGTTTTCGTTGCCTGAAGTCTACGGGTCGCCATAGCATCTTTGCACATAGTACAGGAAGCGTTGAACGTGTCTCCAGTTTCTACAGCGAGTTTCGCTACGCTTACCGTTCCTTCGATAACTGCATTCGCTTTTAACGACAATAAATCACTCACCAAAAGCTCGCCATTGAATTTGCCTTCGATGTCTGCATTGACGCATTCTACTTTGCCATTGATGTAGCCGTCTTTGCCAATTACTACTTTTCCAGAAGTCTTTACATTACCTTCTAGCTTGCCATCAATACGAAAATCGGCTTCAGAGGTAATATCACCTTTGATTTTCGTATTCTTCTCAATTCTGTTGGGTTGTCCACCAAATTCTGTCATAGGTCGGGGTTTTTTGTTGTCAGAAAACATTGTGTTCTACGGTTTTGGGGTTTAAAGTTGTTCTTTGTATGATTCTAAATTTTTATGGACTTGAATAATCTTGTAGTTCTTCGATAAAACTACAAAATTCTCATCGTTGATACGGTAGTCCCTATTCTTTTTTATGAGTTCGGTAAAACCGAGGGCAAACTCCTTGGTTTTAAAGCCATGCACTACGATAAATTGGGTTTCCAAATTATAGATGTCACGCGAAACCAGATTCTTATAGCGAAGGTCGTCAACGACCTCTTGCAAGCGTTGTTTGAGGGCAAGGGCCGGTTCATCTTGATCTCTACTGAAGGTGAACACGACTTTCCAGTTTTCCGCACCAGTAGAACCTTGTTCAGGAGAAAAGTCCTTGGGTTCCAATTTGGGGAGTTGCTCTTGTACCATCATCTCGGCCTTTTTCCCTTCGGGATTGTTGGGATAAGTCAACGCCACAAAGTTCAAAGCTTCCTTAAAAGGTTCAAATCCTTGTAAACGACCAATAGCATTAGCTTTCAACATTTCAAATTTAGGCACGATAGGATCTCCAGTATACCGGTCAATGTATTCTTGGCTTCGGGTGATTACCCGCAAGAACTCTTGATTTTTATAGGTTTTGTAAAGTGCGGCATATCTCGCGTCAGGGCTATCCGTACTACCTTCGATAATGGCCTGGGGATTCAAAAGAATCTCTGCATAGCGAGAATCAGCATGGTTTTGGATAATGTCTTGTTTCATTACCTCTACCAAAGGGCTCCCGGTTTCCTCATAAATCTTGTATAAGTTGTATTTGGAAGGAAGAACCAGTCGCTCTTCAGGCCTTGAAGCCAGAACGCTTTCAAGTTTGCCAGCAGCAAGTAAATTTTCCTTGAATTTCTCTTTATAGATAAGCCCAAGCTGATAGTTCGCAAAGTTCTTCTCGTTTCGCAAGCTGTCAATTACCGCTTCGTCCGTGGGCACTTGTGCTAAATAGAACTCAACATCAAACTTTTGATCTTCAGGCACCTCAGCAGGTTGACCATCTGCAGTAACTTGTTCACCGGTCGCTTCAGAAGGCAAGGTTCGGCTTTTGTTGCTCCAACGCCAGTCATCTTCCAAGACTCTTTCGCCCCAGCGAGTTTTGAAATCATTTTTACCGTATCCTAAACTGGTGATGTTGTAGAAATAGAATTTTCCTTTGTTTTCTTTTCCACCCTTGCTTTGCGCAAACTGTGCGAAACCAGCGGTGGTTCGTTCCAATTCTTTGGCAGCTTCAGCTTCTTCTTTTCGTTTTAGCTCGGCAATATAATCCTCAAAATAGGCTTTGCGTTCTTCCTCGGGCATACGATAAACGGTAATCACACTATCGGCATATTGAGCAATGTCTTCGTATTTGATGACATCTTCCAGGTTATCCAATTTCTTTTTGATGCGACGGTACTTTCGCGTGTTCTGTTCCAAATTGGTCAAGGTGCTGTCGTAATACGCCCCAGAAGTCTTATACGCATCTTGGTCAAAATAATAGTCGGCTAAGCTTTGGTAGTTCAAAGAGCTTAACTTTCTATCCCCACGATTCGCGCGTAACGATTTGTTGTAGTATACAATGGCCAGACTATCCGATGCCGTGGACAAATGAAAGTTGGCTTTGGACCGGAATATCTTATCCAAAAAAGGACGGTTTTCTCGATTCTCTTCCAAATCCGTCAAGTATTCTAGCAAGTCTTCTTGATTCGAATCGGTGATATCGATATTGCCAATTTTCTTCAAGTGTGCATTGATCATGTATACCCGAGGCGTTCTACGATTCAATGCAATGATTTTATCGAAGGCGTAATTCGCGCTATCCTTAAATTCCAATTGGTTGTAGAGTTGGCCAATGATGAACAAGTAGCGTCCACGCTCCTCGTTTTTCTTGGTATAGCCTTGCGCAATTTTCAGTTTTTGAATGGCTGTATCAGGCGCTTTTAAATTGATATAGCACTGCGCCAATACGGCATTTGCATCAGCCACTTCTTGGTCCTTGAGGGTTTCATAGCGAAACATCCGTTTGATGTTTTTGATAGCCAATTCCGGATTGTCCAAACGCATATTGGTTTTCTCTCGCCAAATGGTCGCTTCGTTCAGCTTGTTGCTTTCCGTGTATTTCTTTAGGATGTAATTGAAGGATTCAAGGGCAGGGATATAGCGCTCATCAAAATAGCGCGCTTTCCCCAACAGCAAAAAGGCTTCATCAATTTGAGGGTTTCGTTCCTCATCTTTGATATCCATGCTGTGTTTCTGGATGGCCTTTGTGGCCTTTTCTTCAGCAATAATAAAGTTGGGGTTGTTGTCCTCTGAATCCAGTTTGATCTTGTCCGAAACCTGAAGGCGTTCCACGGGAAGAATTTCCCAATAGTCATCCCGGTAACTTGTTCGAAGCTCTTCGCGGCCTTCCTCAAAGGCAAGATTACCATTATACAAAGTGTTGTACTTGGTATTCAAGGCATGCCAATTCCGGTTGATAAACTTGTCCTTTTTCACGGAACAAGCACTTATCAAAACCAAAATCAGAACGGAAAGACTAAGTGTTTTGCAAAAAGTGTTCAAAACCATCACTGCTGTTACCTAAACAAAACTCATATTTGCCTGAATTATTATAGGTATCATCGATAAAATGCAATACAGCTGTGAATTCCATCTTTTCTAAAGAAAAACTGCCCATAAGAAGGTCAAAACGGGATGGATTCTCCTAAAGGCACTATGCCCCAAAAAAGCTTTCCAATTCCTTAAGGGTTTCGGGTGAGGTGGTGATATCTTTCACGATTTCACCTTTGTTCAATACCACAATGCGTTCGCACACCTCTGTTACATGAATAAGGTCGTGGCTAGAGACCAAAACGGTGACATCTTCCCTTTCCGCCAACTCTTTAATGATACCCTTTAACCGAATTTGGGTGGTAGGGTCTAAATTGGCGAAGGGCTCATCCAGAATCACTACTGCGGGGTTGCCAATAAATGAAGCCACAATACCCGCCTTTTTTTGGTTTCCTTTGGAAAGGTCTCTCAAATACTTTTTCTGTCCGAGAATTTCACCATGAAAAAAATCAGAAAACTGTGCGAGCAGGGCGTCTATATCCGCTTTATTCACGCCACGCAAATCTCCCACAAAATAAAAGTACTCTTCGGGCGTGAGATACCCTATCAAAAAGGATTCATCGATAAAGGAGGAGGTAAACGGTTTCCAGTCCTCGCTTTTGTTGACCTTGACCCCTTGGTTTTCGATTTCGCCGGATGAAGGTGGTATTAAATCCAACAACAGACTGAAAAAAGTGGTTTTCCCAGCGCCGTTATTGCCTACCAATCCGAAACTTTGTCCTTTAGGAATTTCGAGGGTTTCAATATCCAAAACCTGCTGTCCGCCATATTGTTTTGAGAGATTCGTTGCCTTTATCATGGTTCTTTTCTTATAAAATGAGATTAGCTGTCCTTTTCTTTAAAGCCCGCAATCATATTGTACTTTCTACTACGATATTGTTCGGTAATCTTGTCGAGCAAAGTTTTGCGAAACAACAAGCCTACAATGCCAAACAGGCACAATACCAAAACACCTATTTCAATGGAAAAGAAAAAGTAGAAAATGGAAAACAAAATGATAGGCGCCCCCAAAACGGGTAGGATAATCAAAAACTGGGTGCCGCTTGTTCCTTGCATATTGCCGAATGGGCTTTTATCCAGTTCAATGCGTTTTTTATTGAAGGAGCCGAAAAACAAAATCACAGGAATGTTAACTCCTAAATTATATATGGCACTCCCAAAATTTATGGCCAACGCTTCCCACCCAAAATAGACGTAAGGCATGGTCAAGAAAAACATGACCGCCACACTGAAGGTGATTAGACCTGCCTTGGAATCCAAATACTTGCGCAAAGGAATGTTTTGTGACATCAGCATACTATAATAAGCGCTATCCCAAGCGGGAATGAATTGCCCAAAATTTGTCAAGAAAATACCCGTCATAAAAACGCCCAAGAAGCACAGCATAGGCATCATTTTCACGTACATGTCTTGGGTGTAGAAAAAGAGACCGTAGAGGACAAATAACAATGAAATGAATACTTGGGCTTTGGTTCGTTTATTTCGCCAAATGAGTTTGAGGTCCAATTGCAGAAAAGGTGCAATATCCCCAAACCGTCGCGTCCAAGTTAAATCTGAGGTCTTTGCCGTTTCTGTTTTAGCTTTTAAAGAAGCATCCAAATAAATGCGTTTGACCAGGTATTTGAAGTTTATGAAATACGCCAAAACCACCAATGCTATTGGAACCAAAACCGTCCAGGGATAGGCATACAACCCATGGAAAATAGGCCCGAAAAAGGTCGTTACCGGAAGAATGGCAAAATAATCCAGCACAAAAAACACGAACAACAAGCCTACGATAGTAATCAATGCTACGTTGCTTTTGTTGATGATAAAGTTGATATAATTAATGCTGAGCGCTATGGCCACCACACCAACAAACCAAAGCAAAACGTTCAAGGCAGGGTACCCGTTCATAATCAAAACCACAACAAATGGCAATGCAAAGAAGAAGGCCAGTAAATTGTAGACCGAAAAGCCGGAACGGCCCAAAATATAATGTGAGATTTTTTGCTTGCTGATGGGTAGCACCAAAAAGGGTTTGATGTCCATCACGGGCAACTTTTGTATGAAGTAGCGTAAAATCAGTTCCGCCAGTACCCAATACACCATATATTGACTTACTACCCACATCGGGTTTTCATCAGGCAGTAGTTTTCGTAAAATGAAGTACAAGGCGCCGCCAAAAAAGAGCAATGCTACCAACATGTAGACTGCGAAGAACCCCATCAGGAGTTTTAGGGCGAGGCTTTTGCCAAAGGAAGAAGATCTAAAGAACGCTTTTCGCTGTAGGGTAATGAAATGACCCAGCATACTTAACAATTTTCCCCAAGTTAGTGTATCTCTTTAAGGTTTTGTTACAGGACAGTCAAAAAAAGGGTGCCGTTCTATCGAGTCGAAAGCCTTAATTTTGTAAAAAAATTGAATTCATGAGCGATTTCCATCCGCTAACCATTACCTCAAAAAAACAACTCACTCCTAGTTCCGTAGCCCTAACTTTTGATGTTCCCAGTGCCCTAAAGGATACTTTTTCGTATACCGCGGGACAGTACATTACCTTAAAACAGGACATCAATGGCGAAGAAGTACGTCGTGCCTATTCCCTGTCTTCGGCTCCTTCTTCTGGTGAAATGACTATTGGGGTGAAAAAAGTGGTTAACGGTACCTTTTCCGTTTACGCCAATGACGTTTTGAACGCCAATGATACCATTGAGGTGATGCCTCCGGAAGGACGCTTCATATACGAATCAAACGGTTCCGCTCAAAATATTATGGCTTTTGCAGCCGGAAGCGGAATCACTCCAATTATGGCCATTGCTAAAACCGTTTTGGAAAGCCACCCAGAAAATACGTTTGTATTGGTGTATGGCAACCAAACTAAGGCCGATAGCATGTATTTAGAAAGCTTGGAGGCATTGCAAGGGGAGTACGGCGTCCGTTTGGCCATTCAATATATGTTCAGTCGTGCGAATGAAGAGGGTGCCTTGTTTGGTAGAATTGAGTCTTCCACTGTTAACTTGATGGTGAAGAACAAGTTTAAGGGTACTTCATTTGAGGCCTTTTACCTCTGCGGCCCTGAAGGCATGATCAATTTGGTAACCGAAAGTCTAACGAATGCTGGCATTTCAAAAGACCATATTCATTTTGAATTGTTTACCTCTTCCGAAGCGAAACCTTTGGATGCCCAAAAA
>CALBPG010000191.1 GCA_937899065.1 uncultured Allomuricauda sp. | reverse complement strand
CCGTAGGTTCAATCTACGGATACTTAGTTCCTAACGAAGGAAGAGTACTAGTGAGTCGGGAAACTCACAGATTTACCGAATACGTAGATGGGAATCTACATATAGCACCTCCATAAAAATTCAGAAGGATCCATATTCAAATAAAATCTCCGAAACATCCCCCTTGATCCTTGAAAAATAAACCCTGACCCTGACCATCCGTATCAAAAGGTTGAATAATCACCGTTTTTTTCGCTTTTTGGAAAGAAAAGAGGGTAGAGCGGGGTGGTGACTACCGCTTGTGGTCCAATGCACCCGAAAACCCCTCTCTTAACTAGTCGATTGCAGTCGCGCTTGCGCGTTCAATTTTCCGAGAACATTTTTTGCGAAAACATTGGCGTATTGCTTTTTGCGGTATTTGGTCACCGGTATTATGCCCTGAATGGCATTGGTAATCCATAGCTCATCACTTTTTTGAAGCTCAAAAGGATTGATAGGGGATTCTTCTAACTCCACATCAGGAAGGCTTGAGATGATTTCCATCAACTTTTTACGGATTATCCCGTTCAAACAACCTTCCGAGAGCGGAGGGGTTTTTACCGTATTGCCTTGTACCATAAATACGTTTCCATTAATGGCTTCAACAACATGCTTCTCGCCATTCAACAATAGGCAATTTTCATAACCATTCTCTTTGGCATATACACCTGCGATTACATTAAGAATCTTATTGGTGGTTTTCAATTGGGACAACATGTCTTTGTTTATCCAAAAATCCTTGAAAAGCTCTACTTCGTAAGAGCCTTCAGGAATGAGGTAAAAAGGAACCTCCAACGCACTGACTTCAATTAAATAGTCAATAGCATTGGTTTCAGGAGTATAATTTCCCCCAATCTTTCTAAAAACAGTTAGGCGAGTACGAACAGCTCCAGCTTCCAACTGATTCGCGTCAATAGTTTTCTTGATTTCCGCTTCCAAAAATTCAGGAGTAAAAGTCATGGGGATTTCCATACGTAACATGCGCATGGAGGCCATGAGTCGAAAATAATGGTCTTCCCAAAAGAAAAGGGTCCCGTTTACATAACGCAACGTTTCAAAAACCCCATCTCCATACTTTAGACCCCTATTATAGGGACTTAACATGGGTTGGTTGTCTGCAATTAAATTTCCGTTGAGATTGACCATAAAAAAAGCCTTGAAAAAATCAAGGCCAAAGATAAAAAAGGTTTGTCGTATTTATTTGGAGCCTAAAACTTGTTTCAAGTCTGAAACTTGATTTTCCCAAAGCATTCTGGCTTCTTCGACTTCATCGTCTTCCGCAAAATCAGTGATAAACAAAGAGACATCTTTGGTAATTTCATCGACAATGATTCGCATTTCGAAAAAGCTGTCATCATCATTTTCTTCCCAAGCGAATTTGACGAATTCATCACTTTTCTTCTTGAGCATTTTGGCATTTTCCTCAGTTCCATCCCAGATAAAAGTAAACCGCTCACTACGTGAATTCACATTGTCAGCATACCATTCGGAGAGGCCTGATGGAGTTGAAATATATTGATATAATAGTTGTGGCGAAGATTGAATAACGAACTCGATTTCAAATTTGGTTTTTTCGCTCATTCTAGTGTTTTGTTTTTCCTTGTGTGATTGCGCTATAGTCGAGTAAGATATAAAATTTAATATCAAATCATAAAATAATAGTGATTTTTGATTTGGGAAAAATTAAACTTTATATTTGCAGCCGCTTTACAGCAACTGGCGAGGTAGCTCAGGTGGTTAGAGCGCAGGATTCATAACCCTGAGGTCGGGAGTTCAAGTCTCCCTCTCGCTACAAAGGAAGCCCAAGATTTTTAGTCTTGGGTTTTTTATTGGGTACAACATAGGTACAACATTTTGAATCTATTTACAGTTAACCTTGTAGATTAATGTCTCCTTCAACCTTTTTTTTATCCATTCTCATAGTTCGTCAATATCATTATCTTTCTCTGTTTAACGGTGGTAAATCTTCAAACTCCTCCATAAAGCTATGTAGCTTGTCCACGAAGGAGTTATCCACCTTTTTTGATTCCGTTAGCTCTACGTATAGGTTACGGTATGGGTAGTCTTTCCATATCTCTGGTTTTCCCCAATAAGCTTTGCTGCATTCGTGCAATGACGAATCGTTGCTTGGTTCCATCGCCGTCTGTAGCTCGATAACATCCTTTTGGAAGCTTTCTGCCTTGCCGATGTAAAGCGTTCCCTTTGGGTCGTAGTTCCTAGCGTAATGAATGGGACGGATATCCGTCTTGGGCTTCATGCAATACAATTCGTAGATGCCTCCAGCGTTGCCGAAGTGCTTTTTCAACCTTTCTTGTAACCATTTGTCGGATAGCAGGTAGCTGCCCTTTTTCATGTTTGAGTGCTTGTTTTGAAGGGGGGGTTAAAAATAGATTTCTTTATCAAACATGTCAACTTTCTTCTCATTCAAACACCAATACTTGTTGCTATTCATCAAAGAACTCTTTGAAATCATTATCAAGAATCATTTGTTTTTGAATTACCTCCATCCTCACGCCATCTTTGAATTCACCAAACACTGCTTTTTCTCCATCAAACTCTGCTGCTGACATGAAGTAAGACGTGTTTGAACTCAATCCAAAATCATCCTCAAAATATATTCTAAAAGCCACCAGTAGTTCTAGTTCATTGTTTAGCAAAACGGATTTTTTAATCCCTAAAGGACATCTAAGCTCCCTCGGCTCGCTAAGTTTTAATGGAGGCAAATCGCTCATAATATATAAGCCAAAGTCTTGAAACTTCTTGTTTTTACTTTGAACTGTCCCATCCGTTTTATTGAAGAGGTAAAATCTCATTTTATATTTTAGGTTAATAGCCCTTCTACCACCCGTATTCCCAAAGATGATCGCCACAGTTTTGATAGTTCCCGTAGAGTCAATTACCATTTCATTTTTTCCTGTAAAGAATGATATATTAGGACGGTCTGCCCTGAATTCATCTTTCTTAAGATTCACATAGTCCTCAGATTGTTTGACTACGTCCCTAAGAGTGATAACCTGTTCTGCTAGGCTGTCTTTAACCGCTTTTAGGGTATCATTTAACTTGTTGACCAAACCACCTGTGGACTTCAATGTATCAAGGCTTTCCCGGAGATTCGATATTACCGTATCAGCTCGCTTTTTCTCGGCGATTATTAAGCTGTCTATTTTATTTTGGGCATTTTTGTTGCCTACTGTCTCTTCCGAAGTATCCTTTATGGATAGCAATAACAAAACAAAAAATAGCGAGTATATCAGTCTTTTTCGATGCTCCTCTTTCTTGGGCCACCTAGCAAGCTCAATAAATGCTATGGCACTACCACAAATGATTATGAAAAGTTTCACCCAATATGCCAAATCACGATATTCTCCTTTTGGAAGAACGAAATAACTTAGTATGCATACCAAGAGCGAAATACCCAAAAATGTAAGTACAACCTTATGCCTTTTGAATCGTTTAAGCAGTCGTTTCAAGTTGATTAGATTGAAAAAAACACATTATCAAAATTTTTATTCAAGAGTTCTTACCTGCATTACTCATGACACATCTTATAACCTCTTTAAGTCTATCAATAGATTTATTAGGTGGTTAAGGATAGATTAAGATAGTCAATCCAGTCCCAGTAAGGTCTAAAAATTCTAATCCTAAAAGTTGACGTAACTCACCCATTGGTGTAATCATGATTTTTCAACTGCACATAAAGTGAATTTAACAATTCAGTGTTGAATTTTCAGAAGCTCCTAGTAATTTTGTTTTAGTTATGATTTAATACATAAAATATGAGCAAAATAAAACCATCTGACAAAGCCATTAAGGAAGCATTAAAGAATCCTAATGGATGGGTTTATATCTTGGATAAAGCCTTTGAAGGTGATAGTGAAGTTCCTAAAGAGGCTATTAAAGGTGCATGGCGAGTGAACGCGAAAGGCATCATAATCGGAGAATTTATACCAAATCCCAACTTCAAAAGCAATAAAATCTAAAGAGTGGAAATCCAATCACTGAAGTATTTTTTTTGTTCTTCAACAGTGTCAAGATTTTTTAGGTCAAATCATCGATACTATCAAAAGTATTAATTAAATCATTGTCTTCTGCCTGCTTGCCTAACGTAAGATAATATGCCTTAAGCCCTCTGGATATTTGCCTACTCATTCTTGAAATATATCATTACGCAACGCCCTATTTAACCTTGCGTAAATATCCCTCACTGTTCAACAACCACTCTCTTAAATCTATCAAACAAGAAAAAATCCAAATTCTTAAATGGCTTTTTACCCTTCTCCTATTTTCATTGGCTTATTTGACACAATTTTGGCACCATAGACAGAAATAAAAAAAGGGTCTCAGACTACATCTGACACCCTTTGATAAATTTTTTGGGAAATAATGTTATGCGATAAGAATGAAAAGACAAAAAAAAATTTAATCCATTAAAAGAGTCCAAAACAAAAAATCCTCTGAAAAAATAAAAAGGTTTTAAAAAATTATTGTATCCTCTTTTCCACTATTCATAAACAGTAGCCCCTAACAATACATCTGCAAAATTTTGCCAAGTAGGTCTATTTTCATCAAATGGGATATCCATATTTTTATAATAACCCTCTATACTCGATGTATATGCATGTAAAGCTTCCAAAAAATCTTTTAAATTCCTGTTCTCCCATTCATCTTTGTTAGTATCAAAATCTGCTCTAAGATTCTCCAAGAAAACCTCAAAGTCTTTTTTAGTTTCTATATTTTCGGATAGTTCTTCTACTTTCATCAGTAAAATATTTTATTGTTGTCCTCTAATTCTTATGGTAGCCCCATCAGTAGTTGTGTTGAATTTTCTAAGGTCTTTCTTGGTCAAGCTGTTAAAATCTACAGTCTCAAAAGGCACATCAACTCCTGCATCCTGGAAGGCTTTCAATCTTCGATTATCCAAGGTAAACACTTTCCCATCTTTTTCAACAAGCCGTATCGCTTTTACCTCTGATGCATTAATTGTTCCATTTTTTAACCCTTCCGTTAAATCAAAGATAGTCCCTTTAGACGTATCAGTAAAGCCTGCTCTTATGTCATCTTGACTAAATCTAACTGCTTTTGGATTTATTGTACCTGAATTAGGCAAGTCAGCGAAAGACTTAACTGGTAGTTTTTTAGAAACAAACGCTTCAACTAAGAAAGCAGCTGCACCGAATGTAATAGCCCCTTTTCGCTCATTACTCATCGATGGAAAATTTCTAGCAGTTTGTATACCGCCTTCTATTGACCTAGCCGTTCTATTTTCGAATCCGAGAATTCCAGAATTTTTTGGGATATCAGCAGCTATCTGTGCTAAATTGTTTACAGTAGTCTCGGCAAATTCTCCCAAAGCCGCTGGCGGATTTGCATAGATCCTTGTTGCAGCTTTATTCAAATTCGCACCAAAAGCTTTTGCCTCGCGCTTAAAACCATTCACGAAACTATCATCTTGAAGATCTGTTCCTCCTGGTGTTGTATGCTCTCCTTCGAGTCCCTCTAGTTCAACTTTCCAAATTGGGTTATTTGATGCGAATTGATAGTTGGATTGATAATAGAACTTTTCAGTGATTGGGTCACTACCAAAAAACCGCCCTATCTCAGGGTTATAATTTCTATATCTGAATACCAGCCAGTTTAAGCCTAAATCTTTATTCAACTCTTGTCCAAGATAAGTTTGATAACTACTCTCTGTTCCATTTTGTACTTGATTATACCCTACATGTTTTAACCCGAAGGGATATGTGTTTGTCTCTTGAACTAGTTCAAGAGTGTTATCAATAATGCCGTCGCCTTTGAAGTCACTATAGCTCAGTCTTACGGTTCCAAGATGATCTAAGTAGTTATAGATATAATCATAACCTCCAGAGCCATCCGGCTCTACATAACCTTGAGAGTGTGAAAACTGACGCAAAAGACTATTCTCATAAATATAATTTCCTGCATAATCTGTAACGCTGGAACCTACCAAATCATTCTTTGTTTTTCGAAGAAGCTTTCCATTGGCAGTATAAACCAAATCCAAAGATCCTGCCTCAGAGCCAACAACTACTATTCTGTCGGGTAAATTAAGATGATTGTATTCAATTGACGTAACATTTTTGTTCTCATCGCGAGTCAAATTCCCGTTTAAATCATACCAATAATCTTGGCTATTCGTATTACTGTCTTTGAATCCATAGTTGGCATTCCCACTATCTTGCACTTCATAGAGGTGATTACTTAATTCGTTGTTATCATATGTGAAATTAAGTATATCCATATCTGTATAATTTCCATTTTGCCAACCATTTCTGGATAAGGTTTTAATATTCCCTGATTTATCGTAACTAATATTGCTAACGCTGTAGTTGTTACTATTATCGCTGGCAGAAATTAATCTATTCACCGCATCATAATCATATTTATACCAATTTAAGCAGCTATTTATATTTGAAGTTCTCCATTCAATTTCCGATATGTTTCCATTAAACAAAGAAGTGCTTCCATGCGATGTGACATTTCTATTTATTCTTAGGGAAAACAAATCGTCGACACCCCAGGTTAATGAATTATCTAAAACAGAATAGTCATTAATCGAGACCAGCCATCCTCTTATATTATAATCATATTTTACGGACTGAAGAGGCGCTTGGGCCATTACATCACCACCGACATCTTTTTTCACTAAATTCCCTAATTCATCAAAATCATTTTTCACTAATAGCTCAGCTTCACTGCCTGCACTGGGGTTGATTAAAAGAACAGCAGTTCCAGAAAGAGTAGATGTGCCGGATAATGTTATACTCGTTGTTGCCACTTGGCTACTGGTAACAGTTTGGCCATTAAGTATCAAATTTGCCTGAGCACCTGTACCGGAACAGGTCTCCCCCATATTGACATCCCCTATACATTGTCTATGCTGTTCCAGCCTTCCAATATGGTCATAGCTAAAATTGTCCAAGGTTACCACTGTAAAACTACCACGCGTATGTTCATTGCGTGCGGTCATGACCCTACCATCAAAACCATATTTAGTGGTTGAGATATCGTTGGTGTTCAAATACTCATTGTTAGCTGACACATAAATTGGTCGAGCACGATTATCATAATAACTGATTGTAGTAATCCATTTTGAAGGAACCTGGTCCAATACCTTTACCCTGTTCCCTGTTGCTAAACCTTGTAACCTGTTTGAATCACTCGTAACTCCAAAAGCAGTTTGAAAACTTGGAACGCTAATACCAAATGCAAGATTGTCGTAGTAATTTATTGTAAATACCTCAGAAACACTTGAACTCGGATAAGCTGCATTATCATAAAAGATTACCACGTTATCAGTAAAGGAAGTGTTTTGGTCCAAAGTAGTTTTGGTCACCCATAGATTACCAGAAGTTGAATCAGCGCTATCTTGTATATCTGAACGTTCACGATTGTCGACTGCCTTTCCGGTATATGCGACGCGGTCATGGACATCGTACTTGGTAAATAGCCATTCTCCACTTTGATATTGAAGGGTATCCTGGGTCATGATTGGCCTATCAAGCTTATCATAAACAAAGACCTCACGTCCTTTCCCTGGAAGTTTCTTTTCAATAAGCCTGTTTCGTCCATCATAAACATACTTGTATCCCAAATCATCCATAAGGTTTTTGATATTCGTCAAAGTTTCCGTGCCAGGCTCCATCTTCGGGGTTAGTACAAAAGAAAGATTATCATATTCGTCATACACATAATACGTGTCATGTCTTGCTTCAGCGGAAACAGAGCTATCAGGATTAACAACGTCAGCATAAGTCCGCTTCAGAACTAATCTTCCTTTTTTGTCAACGAATTCCTCACTTGTATGGTTTTTGGATGTTCCAACATGGTTTTCATCCCTAGTAACGTTTTTATACAAACTTCCAGCAGCAAAAAATCCATTCCTTACCAATTCAGGAAGATAGGCACCGTTGTTCAAGGAAGTTGTGGCGCTAAAATTCACCACAAAATCACTAACAATGTTGGTCGAGTAACCAAACTCGATTTCATGGTCGTTGCCTAATGCCCAATCACTTCCTGGAGCAGCTTGCTTTAAAACGCGGTTAAGGGGTGAGTCTTCATAGAGCTTTTGGGTATAGGGATTAACGACGGTCTGAAAATCCATGGGATATTTATTGGAGTAAAAACTCTCGGTTGCCTGTTCCATATCCATGTCTCGATATTGCCCTTCGGTTCCACTGGTTTCAGGGAAAGGTAACCACTCTTTTTCCACTCGTCCAAAAGAATCGTATTCGATGTGGGTTACCAAATCCGAATGGTTTCCTTGAGAATCCAAAATGGGTGATTGGGCGATTGCCGTTTTTTGTAACGGTCTTCCAAGTCCATCGATATAAGTAATATCTTGGATAACACTTATATCTTCAACAAAGAAGTCGGGAGGGGTTGTGCTTTCCGATTGATATCTCCGTTGGTATACATAATTTTGTTCCGAACTTCCCTGAACCAAGGGACACCCGTTGTTGTTCGTCGAGTAGGCCCCTGGACACTGATCCTCGATGGTGTTCAATGTCCATCCTTGTGTACTTGCTTCACAATCGTTTTCAAAATCCGATAACGAATCGGGATAACCATCATTATCCGAATCACGATACCATTGCGTCGTCGTTCCCAAATTGACCGAAACAAATCTTTTGGGTCCTTCACATCCATTGACAACAGCTGACACTTTATATAATTCACCCGTTCCAGATAGTGTCGCCTCTAATTGGTTTCCGAAAGACAAGAAAACATCACCTGAGTCATACCATCTATAAGTGGCATTGTTAATGCCAGAAGCGAAAAGTACCACCTCATTACTGTTGCAAGTCGTCCATACATTCGTATCCGGCATTTCTGTTACAGGTGGATGAATAGTTGCGTAAACAGCAGTCCT